>JACRCT010001228.1 GCA_016218885.1 Deltaproteobacteria bacterium
AGCCGACCGGACTCGTCTGGCAGCGAAAGGTAGCTGCGCGCAAGTACGGCTGGGCTGACGCGAAAGAGGCTTGCCGTGTGATGTCCCTGGACGCGTACGCCTACGGCTGGAAGCTTCCGACCAAGAAGCAGTTGGAGACGCTCGTCGACCACGAGATTCGATTCACGACGATTGACGCGCTGGCCTTCCCGGAGACGCCTCGAGAAAGCTACTGGTCCTCGACAATCGTGGTGGACATGATGGGCTTCGAAGAAGCCTGGGCCGTCGACTTCGTCACTGGCACTAGCAAGACCGAGCGCACCTCGACAGCGCTCGCGATTCGCTGCGTTCACGAGCCGTAGTGCAGGCGCCTGGAAGCGACATCACGCCTGACCTAGCGGGTGCGCCAAGTTGGGCGTGGCCGAGAGCCAGACGGAGCAGGTGCACCTCACCCGACCACCCGCCCCGCAATCAAGCGCGCCACTTCTTCGTCCAATCGTCTCAACCATCGAGAGCGACCCGGAACGTCGGGGCCCGCCGGCCCGTGAGACCCCATGCCTTTCTTGAGACAGCGATGGCCCGTGGCGCTGCTGGTGATGGCGGCCTGGCCCGGCTCTGCGGCGCACGCTTATGAGGGCGCGGGAATACTGCGCGCGCAGCCCTCCGCCGATGGCGGCGTCGCGCAGCTCACCAAGCCGCCGGAGCTCAAGAAGTTCGTGGAGGCCCCCTTCCCCGCCGAAGCCCTGGCCGCCGGCAGCCAGGGAGCCGCGGTGGGGCTGCTCATCGACCTCGACGCCGAGGGTCGCGTCACCGCCGCGGAGGTCTCCCAATCCGGCGGCGAGGCCTTCGACGCCGCGGCGCGCGCGGCCCTCCTGCAGTTCGAGTTCTCGCCCGCGGAGCTCGACGGTCAGCCCGCGGCGGTGCGCATCGAGTACGTCTACCACTTCGAGGTCCGCCCTCCGCCCGAGCCCCCTCCCGCGGAAAAGCCCGTGAACCTCACCGGACAGGTCCTGCGGCGCGGCACACGCGAGATCCTCGGCGGGGCCAACGTCTACCTGCCGGAGCACGAGTTGTCGGCAGAGACCAACGCCGAGGGCTACTTCGAGATCCGCGACGTCCCGGTCGGCAAGGTGAAGGTCGCCATCTCCATGCCCGGCCACCAGAAGTACGAGGTCGCCGTGGAGATCAAGCCGGGCCAGGTCAGCGAGCTCACCGCCTACCTGTTCAAGAGCATCGGCGGCACCTTCGAGACCGTGGTCCACGGCGATCGCGAGCGGCAGGAGGTGAGCCAGCGCTCGCTGAGGAAGGACGAGCTGACCTCGGTCCCGGGGACCTTCGGCGACCCGCTGCGCGTCCTGGAGGACATGCCGGGGATGGGGCGCCCGCCGTTGATGATCGGCATGCTCTTGGTCCGCGGCGCACAGCCCCAGGACTCGACCGTGCTCTTCGACGGCGTCCCGGTGCCGCTGCTCTACCACTCCTATGGCGGCCCCTCGGTGGTGAGCCCTTCCTTCATCGACCAGATCGACTTCCTGCCTGGAGCGTACGGCGCGCGCTACGGCCGATCCCTCGCGGGCGTGGTCGACGTCACCACCAAGCCGCCGGAGCCGACCGACTACCACGGCACGGTGAAGTTCGACGCGCAGGACCTCGGCTTCTATGTCGAAGGGCCGTTGGGCAAGGACCGCAAGTACGGCAGCTTCGCGGCGGCGGCGCGGCGCAGCTACATCGACATCATGCTGCCCCTGGTCGCCGAGACCGGGCTCTACGGCGACACCTATACCGTGGCGCCGTACTACTGGGACTACCAGGCGCGCTACGTGCTGGACCTGGGCAAGAGCCGCCTCGAGCTCTCGGGCTTCGGCGCCGAGGACCAGCTCTCGCTGGTGCAGCACGGCGACCTCGAGACGCAGCCGTTCAACCTCGACATGAACCAGGCCTTCCAGCGCGTGCAGCTGCGCTGGACCCGCTCTCCCGAGGACGGCTGGTCGTTCTCCTTCGCCCCCTCCTTCGGGTGGACCGGCACCCACTTCACGGCCACCAGCTACATGAACGTGGACAGCGGCGCCTGGGACGTTCGCGTCCGCGGCGCGGCCAAGAAGGAGATCTCCTCCTCGCTCAAGCTCGAAGCCGGCATCGACACGGTCACGACCTTCTTCACCTTGAAGTTCATCTCCAACCAAGAGGCGGCAGCCGGCCAGGAGGCGCCGCCGCCGCTGGTGAGCGAGCACCCGGTGCGCACCTCCGCGTACGCGGGATACCTCGAGGCGGTCTGGTCGCCCGTCGAGCGCTGGAAGGTCGTGCCCGGCCTCCGCTTCGAGCTGTTCGGGCTGCCGGCGGGGTTGGCGCCGGTGCTCGAGCCACGGCTGGCGACGCAGATCCGCCTCACCGACTCGGTGACGGCCAAGGCGGCTTGGGGCCTCTACCACCAGGCTCCTATGGCGGTCGAGCTGACCACGGGCTTCGGCAACCCCGACCTGCGCCTGCAGCAGAGCCAGCAGTCGGTGCTCGGCCTCGAGGTCCGACCGCTGCCGTCTCTCCTGCCGCAGCTGCTGCTCGACGTGCAGGGCTTCTTCAACTGGCGCACCGACCTGGTCGCGACCTCCACGCGCTACGTCGAGCGCGACGGCCAGCAGGTCGCCGAGCGGCTCGGCAACTCGGGACACGGTCGGGCCTACGGTCTGGAGGTGCTGCTCAAGCACGACCTGACCGAGCGGCTCTTCGGATGGATCGCCTACACCCTGACGCGATCCGAGCAATGGGACCCGGACGCGGGAGCCTATCTGGCCACGGCATTCGACCAGTCGCACATCCTCACCGTCGTCGCCTCCTACCGGCTCTTCGATTCCTGGCAGGTGGGGACGCGCTTCCAGCTGACGACGGGGCGGCCGGAGACCCCGGTGGTGGACTCGACCTTCGAGGCCGACAACGGCACCTACCTGCCGGTCTACGGCGCGACGGGGAGCGCGCGCGGCTCGACCTTCCACCAGCTCGACCTGCGCGTGGAGAAGATCATCACCTTCCCCACCTGGAAGGCGTCGGTCTTCTTCGACGTCCGCAACGTCTACAACTCCGCCAACCCCGAGCTCACCATGTGGGACTACCGCTACCGGCAGAGCGCGCCGTTGCGCGGCATGCCCTTCTGGCCGGCCGTCGGCGGATCGGGGACCTTCTGATGAGACTGCGATCTTGCATCCATCGCCTCCTCCTCCTCCTCCAGTGCTTCGCGCCGCTGCTGCCGCTGGCGGGGTGCATGCCGGAGTTCCAGAGCGCCGCAGAGGTCATCGACCGGCGCATCCTGGCGATCCAGGTCGACCCGCCCGAGCTGGCCAACGGCGTCCCGGCTCCAGGCTCCATCTCGGTGCGGGCGCTGGTGGCCGACCCCACCACCCCCGCCGCGACAGTCTCCTATGAGTGGCGGAGCTGCATTCTGGAGGCCTCCACCGGCCGCACCGCGGCGATGCTCGGCACCAACGCCTCGGGCCCCACCGGCCGCTGCGACGAGACCGACCCTGCGACCCTGATCGCCGCGGGAGATACGCACCTGGGCGTGCTGAGGCAGCAGGCAGCGGTCCCGCCGGCGGCGCTCGCGCTGCTCGCCGAGCCCGAGGTGGGGCAACCGGTCATGGCGCTGCGCCTGCAGCTCAAGATCGCGAGCCCGGGGGGAGACCTCTACGGCATCAAGGACGTGGTGCTCACCCGCGCGCTGCCCCCGCTCCAACCTCCCAACGCCAACCCGTTGCTGACCGGGATCTCCTTCGACGGCACCGACCTTCAGCCCGGTGACACGGTCTCGGTCACCTGGCGAAGCTGCCACTCGGACGCCCTGCAGGAGGTGAAGGATCACGCCGAGGACGAGACGGTGAAGGTGTGCTCGCACACCGTCCGGCCTCTCTTCGATGACGTTCAGTCCGAGCCCTATCAGGGCAAGTCGTACGACGGGCTGGCGCTGGCCAGCCGCGAGAAGCTGTCCTTCGCGTTCTTCACCGACCACGGCTCATTCTCGAACGCCACGACCACCCCGCCGCCTGCCGGGACCGATCCTCCGGACCTGGGCCTGCAGACGAGGTGGCGGGAGCCGACGACCAAGGCCAGCCTCTCGACGCTCTGGGTCGTGATCCGCGACGGCCGCGGCGGCGAGAGCTGGAGCCAATATCAGGTCGCCATTCGCTAGTACCTGCCCGCCGGAGGTCCTTGCCGGGTTTTGGATTCGGCGTTGGGTGTCCGAGCCGCGCGCGTCAGCAAGCGGATGCGTCGTGACGCATGAAGGGTGGGCATCACTAGCCGGCAACGAGGTACGTCGCAATGCTCCTCCAGCTGCTGCAAGGCTTCACCCTCCTCGGCGAGGAGTGGGTGCTGTGGATCCTCATCGCGCTCTCGGTGCTCTCCGTCGCCGTGATGATTGAGCGCCTGGTGTTCTTCCTGTCCCACAGCCTCTCTGGCGTCGACGCACTCTCCGAGCGCCTCACCGAAGGCGACGTGGAATTCGCGCGCAGAGCCGTCGAGGGAAAGCGCGGGATGGAGGCCGCGGTCGTCCGCGGAGCGCTCAACGCCACCGACAAGGGTCCGGAGTCGGTCGACGAGGTCATCGCCTCGACCATGGCCCGCGAGCGGATCCGCTACGAATCCTGGCTGTCGATCCTGGGCACCCTGGGCAACAACGCGCCATTCATCGGGCTCTTCGGCACGGTGCTGGGCATCATCCGCGCCTTCCACGACCTGGCCAACGCCTCCCCCGCGGCCAAGGCCGGAGGAGCCGGCGCCGTCATGAGCGGCATCTCTGGCGCGCTGGTGGCCACCGCGGTGGGCCTGGCCGTCGCCATCCCCGCAGTGGTCGCCTACAACTTCTTTCAGCGCTGGCTCAAGCGGCTGAGCAGCAGCGCCACCTCGCTCTCCCACGCCTGGCAGGGACACCTCAAGGCGGTGCGCGAGGACGATTTGAAGAAGGCGGCCTGAGCCATGGCGGGTGCGCTCCAGGACGACGCCGACGAGGCCATCAGCGGCATCAACGTCACCCCGCTGGTGGACATCACCCTCGTGCTGCTCATCATCTTCATGGTCACCGCCAGCTACATCGCGCGCGAGGCCATTGAGGTCGAGCTGCCGCGCGCGGCCCACGGCGGAGAGAGCGTGGGCGCGATGCTCAACATCGTGCTCACCAAGGTCTCCCGGATGTACATCGATGGAGTGGAGTCCACCGAGGGCGAGCTCCAGCGCAAGGTCGCCGCGGCGCTGCTCGAGGACAAGAACGCCCGGGCCATCATCAGCGCCGACCAGCGCGCCCTGCACGGGTCGGTCGTTCACATCATCGACCTCATCAAGGGCCAGGGCATCGGCAAGTTCGCCATCAACATCGAGAAGAACGAGCTGGCCTCTTCCACGACCGCCGTCGCTCCTGCCCTTTCCGACTGAAGCCCGCTTGCAGACCTCTTTGCCCATCGAGCCGCCGCGCTCTTATCCCGCGCCGCCCCGCCCTCGCCGAAAGAGGTTAGGGCAGGCCTGGAGGGCCCTTCCGACAGTCCGCATCCAGGACCCGAGACCAGTCCCGCTGCCGCTCCAGAGCCTCGCGGGAATCATCGGCTCCGGAGCCGTGCACGGCGTGGTGCTGCTGCTGATCCTCACCGTGGCGCTGCGGCCCACGCGCGTCGAGCCACAGGTGAAGGTGGAGTTCGAGGTGGTGGAGAGGCCCAAGCCGCCACCTCCTCCTCCCCCCGAGCCGCCCCAGCCCAAGGAAGAGGAGAGGAGGAAGGCCGAGCCAGTGAAGGTCGCCAAGGCCCTCAAGCTCCCGCCGTCGCCCAAGGACGCGCCGCCTCCTCCACCCAAGACTGAGCCATCGCCACCTGAGCCCAATGAACTGCCGCCACCGGACGCCAAGCCCAATGCGCCGCTGATGATCGGCATCTCGATGTCCTCGACCACCATCGCCGGAGGCTTCGCGGCGCCGGTCGGCAACACGCTCTATGGCTCGGCGCCCAAGACCGCGCCCAAGCCGGAGGAGGTGAAGCCCTACGCGCCGCCACCGCCGGGCGGACGCTATGTGCCGCCGTTCAAGGTGACCCGGCTCCCGGAGCTGGTGGCCGACTTCAAGGCCCCCTCCCCCGAGGATGCCCGCATGCTGGGGCTGGAGGGACAGGTGATGCTGCGACTGACCGTCGATGGCGGGGGCAAGGTGGCCAGGGCCACGCTCATCAAGGGCTGCGGCCACGGCTTAGACGAAGCCGCGCTCGATGCCGTCCGAAGGTTCCGCTTCAGGCCTGGCACCGACGTCGAGGAAGCCGTGACCACCGAGATCACTTACGTCTATACGTTCCTTCTCGACTGAGAGGGAGTCGGCCGACGAGGGTCCCGACCCAGGCATGAGTTGCACCACGTGGGGCAACTCGCCGTGGGGCAAGTTGGGCGAGCGGGCAATCACGGAGAGCGGGACACTCCGAATCGACTTGCTGCACGTGGAGCCTCTGGCCGTGGGGCAAGTTCGCGGCGGAGCCAGCCGCTGTTTGGAAGCGTGACGGTGGAGTAGCTCCACCGTCCCGCCGGTCGCGCTCGCGCCAGCGACAAGCGCTGCAATGCCGTGGTTGAGTTCCAGGGCGTCGGCCACGCCACCGTCGAAGTGGGAGTGAGGAGAGCATTGCTCTCTTCATCGTCGATGCTCTGCTCATCCCCTGATTCGGCTACGCTCCGGTCTTCTTGTTGGCCCTCTCCGCCTCGGCCTGTTCGCGGCGAACCTGCTCTAGCTCACCGAGCTGCGGCTCGACGCCTGCCAGGAGTTCCTCCGTCGCGGGATCCTTCCTGCTCTTCGGCAGCACGCTCGAGGCGAATAGGCCTCCGAAGCCCAAACCGACGGCGATCATGAACCAACCCAGTCCCGTGTCGGGGCGCTGGTTGTGGACGAGGACGAGGGCGCCGTCTGCGACTTTCGTTGGAAGGTTGCTACGGATTCTTTCCGAGACCGGGTCCTTGGCCAGCCCCTCCACTACGGACGGCTGAAGCAGTGCCTTGAGCTCGCTGGCGCGAAGATCGAGCGCGGCGATGGCCGAGGCCTCATCGGGAGCGGTCCCGAGCTCCTCCAGGATGGTGCGCAGGCGGGCATCCTTCGTCTCGAGCACGAGGCTCGACACCACGGACTCGTCGGCGTCGGCGGGAAGCAGTGGAACATAGAGCGTGCCCACCGCCTCCTTGCCCTGCAGCGTCTTCGCGAACGACACGATTCGGGAGACGCGGTTAGCGCCGCCAAGCAGGTCGAGGCGGCACCCGGTCAGCTTGAGCGCGCGGGCGTCAGGCCGTGTGCGGGAGAACTCAGCGCAGGAGGTCTGCAGTGGCTGGGAATAGGCAGCCTTCAGCTCGGAGATTCCTGCGCTGATGCCAATGATGGCGAGAAGTGGCGAGAGCAGTTTGAGGAGCATGCCGGTCATCGTATCGCGAGCTCCGGCGCAACGGCCCGAGTTCATACGTGAAGATGGAGCTCCGCCGATTCATCGCGTGCGGAGTTCTCGGTCGAAGGAAGTTCGAAGTGCCAGAGCCCGCTCCGACCGGCATCCGTGGGCAGGATCTTTGGCTTGTCATTGCCGCCACATGGACTGAGACGACAAAAGGCTCTCTGAACCGACTTGCTCCACGTGGCGCAACTCGCCGTGGGGCAAGTTCGCGGCGGGGGCCGTCGCGGAGAGCGGGACTCTCTGAACCGACTTGCCGCACGTTTCGCAACTGGCCGTGGGGCAAGTTCGCCGCGGAGGCCGTCGCGGAGATCCGGACACTCTGAACCGACTTGCCGCACGTTTCGCAACTGGCCGTGGGGCAAGTTCGCGACGCTAGCCATCGCGGAGAGCGGGATGCTCTGAACCGACTTGCCGCACGTTTCGCAACTGGCCGTGGGGCAAGTTCGCGGCGAAGGCCTTCGCGGAGAGCCGGACACTCCGAATCGACTTGCCGCACGTTCCGCAACTAGCCGTGGGGCAAGTTCGCGCGCCGCGACGTGCGTGGTTGCTCCGGCCAAGGAGTCTGGCCAGGCTGTGCGGACCCGGTCGGCTGGGACGCTTTCCATCACCATCCTGTAGTGGCCGGCCTACCGACCTTCGTCCTTGAGGAGTTCGAGAGCTTCTTGGAATGCGGCTCGCCTCTTCTGCGAGATAGCCCCCAGCGCCGGCAACTCCGCCCTTCTCCCACGCGACGATGCAGTAGGTGCGCAAGTCGCCATCGGAGGCCGAACGATGTTCAGACCAGGCGGTTGGCTGGCCCTGCTCTCACTGACTTCGTGCGTGACGGTGCCTGGGCCCTCGACCGACGCGATCCGCTTCAACGCCTTGGGAGCGGAGAGGCTGGAGCAGGGCGACCTGGAACGCGCAAAGCGGCTGTTCCGCCTCGCCGTGGAGCACGCTCCGTACTACCCCGAGGCTCATCACAACCTGGGAGTGGTCGCGCTCCGGCTTGGCGACCTCGACGAGGCGAAGAGCACCATCATCAAGGCCCTCCACCTCAAGGAGGACTTCGCCATCGCCCACAACAGCCTGGGCATCGTCTACCTGCAGGAGCGCTCCCTGGGGAAGGCCCAGAGCGCCTTCCGCCGCGCGCTCGCCATCAGGCCGAGCTACACCGAGGCCCGCTACAACCTGTGCCTCTCCTTGATGCACGCCAGGAATCGAGCCGAGGCCAAGGAGTGCTACGCCACGCTCATCGAGATCAACGACCGCATCGCGGACCCGCACCTCGGTCTGTGCTCCCTGCTCCTCGAGGACGGTCTCTCCGAGAAGGCGCTCGAGCATTGCACTCGGGCGGTCGAGCTCGATCCCGGACTGGCCCAGGCGTTCCATCAACTGGGCCTCGCCCGCCTTCGCCTCCACCAACTCCCCGAGGCCCGGGAGGCCTTCGCCGAGTGCGCCAGGTTGGACCCGGCGCGCGCCGACTGCCTCCAGTCCCTCGAGTCTCGCTGACCCTTGCGCGCCTCAGCCCTTGAACGCCCCGGAGCAGGTCGCGCAGGGCTGTCCCTGTCCCAGGAGCGCTGCTTCGCCCTGAGGCCTGGCCTCGAGGCTCGCCGATCGGCCTGGGCTCTCAGGGCTTCCAGGTCACCAAGGTGGAGTCCTCGCCGGACGCTTGGTGGGTGAAGACCCGGGTCCCATCCTCGAGCACGCCGTCGATTCGAACGCCGCAGACGTAGTCCCCACAGGCAGCCGCGTAGCGCTCGACGACCTTCTCCGGGTCCGACCATCCGTCCGAGGTCCAGCGGTAGGCGTAGGTGGTGTTCAGGATGCTGCGCACCCCGTCGGTCACCGTCGTGGAGGTCTGGGTCCCGAGGAGCGCGAAGCCGCCGGGGGCCGGTGTGAGCATCCAGCTCATCGTGCCCTCGCCTTCCAGCAATGGCGGAAGAGGAGCCCCGAACCATCCCCAGGTCGAACCGTCGAAATGCCAGAGCGGGAGGACGGTGCCGTCGGTCTCGGTGTCGCCCAGGACCCAGGCGGTTCCGGGGTCGAACCCCGAGGCGACCGGCAGCCGAGGCCCGCGGGTCGGCAGCCATCTGCCGCCGGAGTAGTGGAGCGGGCCCTCCACCGGCCCCGAAGCAGACCCCAGGCCCTGGCTGGGCGGGGGCGGGGTCGAACGGTCGTAGGCCCAGGCGTCGTCAGGCCCGTTGACGGTGAAGTCGGTGATCCCGCTCTGGGGCTCCGGGCTCGGGAATTCCCTGAAGGTAGCCCCATCGGTCGCGAGCATGAGGTTGGTCGCGACGCCGCCGGGAGTCGCCGCCGGCTTCACCGCGGCGATGATGGCAAACCCATTCCGCGCCCAGACATTCGTATAGGAAGCGTCCCCGCCCAGGCCGGTCGCCGGGCCGCGGTCCTCGAGCTGGCCGTCGCTGTCCATGACGACGAGGCGGGTCCCTGTCGCCAACCAGAGCTTGCCCTTGCCCGCGATGGCGCTGGAAGCGGCACACTGCAGCCCGGTGGCGACGACCTTGGTCCAGGAGCCGCCGTCCCAGTGGTGGAAGGCCGGAGCGTCCTGGCAGGACCTGATGGGAAACCAGATGTCGTCCGCCCCGGTCCCGATGACGATGGCGTTGCCGCCATGCTGCTCCCAGTCGGGATCAGGCAGGGGGATGCCGGATCCGCATCCGGCCAGGAGAACCGCCGCCGCCACGAGCGCCGAGCCAATGCAGGTCTTCATCGGTGGGTTCCTTGGTAGACCGCGCCATTGACGTCGACGACGAAGAGAGCCGTGCCATGAAGCGCCATGCGCGCGGCGCGAACGCCCACCAGCCGATCGGAGAGCAACTCCGCCGAGGTGCCGTTGAGGCTGATGAACACGGTGAAGGGGAAGAGGTGGTCGTCGACGACACAGGCGTAGAGCGCGCCGGTGCTGGTGGCCGCCACCGCCACGACGTCGATCGACGGCAGGTTCGGGTAGCCGGAGCCGTCGCCGACGACCGGCGTCTGCTTGAGGCCGGCGACCTTCAGGGTCTCGAGGGGCACCGTGGCCACGGTCGCGAACTGGGTGGAGGAGGTCGCCGAGGTCAACCCGATGCCGCCGGCGTTGTCGGGCGTCCAGCTGTAGAACACCCCCGCGTCGCTGAGCGCCCAGAGCCCGTTGGTCCGGCTGGTTTCCCCATGGCGCAGCGTGTTCTGCCATTGGGAGCCGATCCCCGCGAGGACGCCCATCCCAGGGACGGCCAGGCTTCCGTCGGCGAGCACCGTCATCCCCGCGAAGGGGTAGAAGGGATCGTTGGGGGAGAACTGGAGCGCCTGGAATCCCGTGCCGTCGAGAAACCCGAAGGTCAGCCGGCTCGCCTCGTTCGTCGAGGAGCGGAAGACCCATACTCCGCTGGGGGCCCGGGCCAGGCTGAAGCCCTCGACGACGCTGGACGCCGTGCCGGAGTTCGGCAGCTCCGCCCCGCGATCGACCCAGGTTGCGCCGTCGAAGTGGAGCAGGCGGCTGCCCGCGGTCCAGAGGTCGGTCGCCGACGACGCGGAGATGACCGACACGAAGTCCGTGGCCACCGTGTCGGGAGGCGCCGGCAAGGTCTCGAAGGAGCTTCCATCGAAGTGCCGGATCTCCCTGCCGGCGATCCACAGGTGCCCGTCGGGCAGCGCCTGCAGCGCCTGGACGAAGTCGCCCCGCGGCGCATCCACCTGACGCCAGGCATAGGCTCCATCGACGGGGTGAGGATGCTCGACGGCCGGCACCGAGCCGTCCGAGCTACCGCCGCCGCAGCCGAGCGCCAAGAGCGCCAGCAACGAGGCGTTGCGGAGAACGCACGTCATCTTGTTGGCTCCGAGAGAATCCGCCGCACGACGCGCGCAGGCCTGTCTGCCCTTGCACGCATAGCAGCCGGAAGCACGCACGCTACTGGCCTGCCTCTGCGCAGGCAAGCACGGCACAAAGGTGAGCGGAGCATCTCGGCGCGGGTGCGCCGCCGCCCAATGCTGGGTCCGGGGGCCCCATCGGGATCTCGGGTGGGCCCGAGGGGTCTGGCTGGCTGAAGCACGCCAGCTCGGACGGAGAGCAGGGGAATGAGCGAGAGGCGGGTGATGCTCCGTGGCGCATGAGCCCCACCCCATCGGCCTTTCCCACGGCGGCGGACCCGCCAGGCCATCCTGGGGCGCGCCGCCGCCGTATTCTGGCGCGACGGTTCGCCGACCTGGCGGGGCTGTAGCCCGCCGCAGCAGGCCTCCGCTACTTCTCGTCGGCCTGCGAGACCTCGCGAGTCTTCAGGTCGACCAGGAACGCCCTTCGCGCCTCGTCCTCGACTCGCAGCGCGGCGTGGTCGTTCGCGGGACTGAGCCTGGTGATGTAGCGCTCCTGGACGTCCCGCTCTTCATTCTTGTCATGGGCCGTGCGGTAGACGACCAACGTCCACAGCTCCTTGCCGGTGGCGAGATCGATGGCGGCGATCACGCCACCGTCCTGCCCAAAGCCGCGCGCTCTGGCGCGGCGCACGACCTCGTAGCGGACCTGGTCGATCTCGACCGGGGCTACGGGCTTGGGCGCTGCGCGCTTGGGCTGCTCCTCCATGGTCATGGCCTCTCGGGTTGCGGACGGTTCGGGGGCTCTTGGCCCGGGCTGCTCCGTGGTCGATGGCGCGCTGTCCGGGGTCGGCCGCGAAGCCTCATGACAAGCCGCGCTGCCAAGAGTGAGGAAGAGAGCAAAGCAGGCGGAGCGGATGTGGCTCATTTCACGAGTACCTCGTGCACGGGATGCCGCCGCGGGCGGCGGGGGATCGTCGCACAACCCGAACAGAACGACCAAGGCTCGCTCCCGCCGTCTCGGAGCCCCCGGGTGCTCATACGCCTCGAGGACCGGGGCCTTCGCCAGCTCACACGCACGCGGCCATGCAGACCTTCATTCCGCTGAAGTCGCAGCAGCGGGGCGTTGCCGCGGCCCGGGCACGAACGTCTGGAAGGACAACGGGCGAGGTTGGAGCGAGGCGGCGATCGCCATCGATCGCGAGGGCCGGCTGCTGCTCCTGTTCAGCCTCACGCCCTTCACCATGAGCGACTTCGACGCCGAGGTGCTCGAGTGGCGCGTGTCGGCCCCGGCGAACAGCGGCTTGGCGTGCCCTATCTGATTCATCATGTGGTGCGCCATGTGGCAGTGCATCGCCCAATCGCCGGGCTCCTCGGGGAGGAATTCGATAACCCGCACCCCGCCGACCGGGACGATCACCGTCGCCTGGGGGAAGCGTGCCGAGAGGGGAACCTCCCCGCCGTCGGTGCCGGTGACCTGGAAGTGCACCCCGTGCAGGAGCCGGCGAGGTGGGTACGAACTTATGGGGAGCTGTCAGCTCCTCCCCATCGCCTGCCACTGCTCCGCTCTCGCGTGACCGTCTGCGCCTCGCGGAAATTCGTCGCCCCGAGTGTAGCTCCCGCCGTGCAGCGGCGGGAACGATGTCGGGGGACTTCTCGACTCCGAGGCTCACGCTGCTCGCTCAGAGCCTGTCGACGGGGCTCGAGGAGACCGGGAGTCCTTGCCTTCGCAGGATGGCATCCACTTCGCGGCGCTCCAGCGAACCTTCCGCATTTCCACGTCCTGCGTCACACGCGAGCTGCGACGCGACGCCAGGCCCAGCACTCGGTGGACCAGGAAGCCGTATCGTGCATGCGCCTGGCGCCGCATGAGAGCACAGCCCACAACTGCCGCTGGAGAAGCCCCCATCAGAGTTACTCTCAGCCGCGCAGCGCCAGACAAGGACGTGACACACTTAGCTATTATTCTTGGCAAACCTCCGGTCGATCTCTCGCTTTTCCTTCGCAATCTGTTCGAGGATGCTCGGCATCAAGGGTGACGCCCAGGCCCCGACCCCCTCGATTGCTGGGTACGATTTCCGCTCACGCTGCTCCTGCGCTGACAGGTAACCCAGAAATCGATCAACCCGCTCATACCGGCCATCCTTGTCTTGAGCGTGAAGAAGACTCTGAAGCCGCGCCAGCGTCGGAGCGTCACAAATCGGCGTGTCGATCCACACGAGATCAAGATAGGCAAAGGCCTTTGCCAGATAGGTCAGGTAATACTCCCCTGCGGGCGCTGCTCTTACCGCACTAAGATGATCGAGCGAATCAGCGACTGTCGTGTCGGATTCAACCAGCCCGGCTCTGAGCAAGCGCCGAAGCTGCGAATAGCCGTCTGAAGAATCACCAAAGACAGAAGCAAATATCTCTAGCACCTCACGAACTTCGACAAATCCACGCCCATAGGTACTTGCCCGCTCGCTCATCGTCATCAACAGCGCCAGCAACCTCAGCGCAGTGAAGTGAGAATTTGGCTCAAGCCCAGAGATGCCGAAGAGATTTAGTACGTCACTATTCGATTCTCGATAGTATCGATGGTCGCCAAGCATCACCGACTTTGTGAACTCATGGAACGGAACGTGATATGGAATCTTCGTGACCGATGGCGCTTCACGGCAGATTCGCACAATTTTGTCAACATTCGTATTGCCAGATTGCAGAAAACTGCGGAACATCTTCAGAGCGAGACGCATATTGCCCATGCATAGGCGTTCAAGCAACCGTACCACATTTGAGGACCCGCGCCGGCCGACCTCGCCCACCCCGCCGGTCATTATCGCATGAAGCAGAAGGGCAACGTCCTCCTTTCGGCCGGGGTCGAATAGCAACTTGTCTAGGTTTTCGATTGCGTAGCCCAATCGAAGGGAAAGGAGATCGGTGAGCTTCGGGCTTGGCACATGAAATTTGTGAGTCTGAAAGGCATTAAAGGCGCCTCTTTGCGAAGCGAGATAGTATTTCTCCTCGCGAAGGGCCACTACAATGCTTCCTCCGGTATCAGCGGCAATGTTCTGCGCGAACAGGAACACCTCAAGTTGGGCCTCTGGCGTCAGTTGGTCTGCATTATCAAACACCAGGAGCACGAACCGCCCAGCCGCCTGTATCGCATACAGCGCCCGGCGAACGACTTCCCGATCATCGTGTTCGAGCTCTAGAAGTCGGTTGAGCTTGCGTTTAGCAATGGTTTGATTGCTGGTCACTCCCAGTTCTCTGGCAAGGCAATCTACTTCTTCAAGTTCTCGCTCGAAAAGGGCACGGAGGACGACTGGGGAGGAGAGTGGCTGCCTTTCTCCCACGAGATCGGTCTTCGTGAGCTTGCGACAGAGGTGCCGAAGGAAGACCTGGGAGTCAAGTTGCTTCCGAAGCGATTTGAAAACGAAGTCATCAAAAGGCGGCCTCGGAGGGGAATCCCGAAAATCAAGGTAAAAATATGAGCCTTCGTTTTCAATGACATTTGCGCAATAGCGTACGCGAACTTGACGCAAGAAGGTTGTCTTCCCGGAACCGACTCCGCCAAGGAGGAGGAACACCGTTCCCCGCCGCGAATCTCTCGCAAGCGTGGCGAGAGCATCTGTGAAGGCCCCTCCAGAAAAACGACCAATTTCAACATCCTTGACATCGTTCTTCAAGAATGCGGGAGGAAGGTCCCGCAGGTTCAAGACGAAGTCGTTTGCAGTAGCAGCAAGGGGGTCCGAGTAGACGTAGCATCTTTCAAGCACTTCAAGGTGCCGATCATCCGTAAGATCTTCAAAGACTCCTCGCAAAACCGGAATTAGATCCCCGCTAAGGCTGTTGCGAATCAGAGTCTCGTCAGCATTCGGAAGCGTCGATATCGCACTCTTAAATTGGCGAGGCGTGTTATCAGGAAAGGCGAAGTGCTTGGTTAGGCTACCGGCAATCACCGCTGGATATGACAACAAGGACCAGAGGTGAGCAAAGCGCTCAAGTATCTCCTCGGGTGACCTGAACACGACCGCTTGTCCGTTCTTCCAGGGCTTATCGGTTCTCACGGCTCTGAATATGCACAACTGAATTCCGTTTGAAACGACAGCGAACGGGTAGCCCTCATCCTGACAGTAACGAGCAACCTGCTCTATGGCATCTTGAAGTGCCTTGTCGGTCCGCATCAACTCTTTGATGACGTGATTAGTTGTGAGTGTTGGGCCAGGGATGGTGAAGAGTCTAGAGGCACGTTTGGCTTCCAGCAGGAAGAGCGCCACCGGTGCGCCAAAGACATAGTCAATGAATTCCTTTGATGAGGTGTGTCTTTCGCGCCGAATCAATGGCTCAGGCCAGCCGAGCGCTTGAACGAATAGAGGATCGACAATTTTCGCGCGGACATCGGCTTCTGACAGGTCTTCTGTGAGACGCAAGGGCTTCATCGTCTCATAGAGGCTCGCCAGCAAGGCCTTTCGGTCATCGATTTCGCTCACTCTCCCTCCAAGCTCAGTTTGACCTTGTCAACATTTCCCGGCTGATTCCAAGACTTCGTGCTCGACCTCAACCATCACCTGCCCTTTTCACGAGGCGTCCCCCGTGCAGTTGGCAAGTGTCTTATGCTACACCCAATCGACTGGGCACCGCCTCAAGGTCTTGGTCCACACGAGCAGACGGTGGGAGCACACGCGGACGGCATGCCCGCGCGGCATGCGTCGGACCACCGCTTCAAGGCGCGGAAGCGCGGGTCCGAGACGCGTTAGGTCCAGGTCGGTCAGTCGGCGTGTCGGCCCCCCGGCGGTATGCTTCGCGTGGCCACACGGAGGAGCCCCCCCCCGACGACTTTCCCACATGTAACCGTTCACCGTTTGGCGATCACGAGCGAGGGCGGTTGAATTCGCAGGAGGCGGGCCTGCTACGCGGCCGTGACGAATTCGAGGACGTTGCGCTTTTGCTGCCGCAGGGTAGCGATGGTGGTGAGAATGCGCTCGACGAACCGGCTGCCGGCGTCGCTCTGCGTGCCGAGGCTGGTCTTTCGGTACATGACGGCGTGGCGCACGGCGCGCTCCGCGGAGTTGTTGGTCGGTTCGATGCCGGCGCAATCCACGAAGGTGAAGAGTGCCGCCTGGAGCTTGAGCATCTGCTTGGCCATGCCGGCGGTCTTGGCGGCAGGGCATGCCTCCGCCTCGCGGAGGAGCGAGAGGATCTCGCGCCTCGCCGGTGCCATGTAGCGCTTGAAGGTCGCGCGGGAGAGCCTCCCTGCGCGGACCCGCCTCCACCAGGCAAACATCTGCTCGCTAAGCGCGAGCAACCTCCCCCCGAACTCGGCCCCTGCGTCCTTGCGGTCGATGAAGCCCTGGAAGTCGCGCTACAGGTGAGACCAGCAGAGTTGCCGCAGCTTGGCAGGCACCCAGAGGTAGCCGGACCAGCGGTCGGAGCCGAGCAGCCCGCGCCAGTCCTCGCCCAGCATCTCCTTAGCGACGTTGTCGCCGCGGCTGAAGGCGATCTTAAAAACGGTGACCATCGCGGTCACGGCGACCCAGAGCCAGGCGCGACGGGCGCGGCCGTCGGCGGTGCCCTGGAACCAGCCGGTCTCGTCGAGGTTGGCGATCTCGGCCTTGCGCGCCTCGGCGCGCGCTTCCTTGTCCGGACGGCGAGCGAGGCACTGATCTCCTGCTCGAGGTTCGAGACCGACCCCAGCGAGAGCTCGACGCCCAGGAAGTCTGCCAGCAGCTCGCGGACCATCCGCTTGGACATCCGAAACTTGCCGGTGCAGATGGAGATCATCGCCGTCAGGCGCGGCCCGAAGCCCCGGTGCGGAACTCCCGGCGGAAGCTCGGGGCGCGTCACCTCTCCGCAGCACGGGCACACCAGGCAGTGGAGCCAATAGTCGGTGACGTCGGGCTTGACCCGCGGGATCTCGACGACCTGATGCCGCTCCGGCTCGGCGTCTTCTCCGTGGAGCACGTGCCGGCAGTTCGAGCAGCACGTCGGCTTGAGCACCACGGTCTTGTCGGGCGGGAGGAATCGCCGTTCGTGCTTCGGGTGCCCAGGCTGGCCACCGGGCTTGAGCCCCGACGGCTCCTTCTTCTGCGGACGCTCCGACTCCGGCGGGTCGCTCGAAGGCGGCTTGTGCGAGTTGGAGGAATTCTCGGCGAGCTTGGCCTTGAGCGCGGCGACCTCGGCTTCGAGCTGCGCGATGCGGTCCATCGCCAACGCGAGATTGCGCGTCAGCCGCTCTGCCAATTGCTGGAGTTGCTTGGCCCGCATTGGGCAGCACACGGACAAACCTCGGGTGTCAATGGGTTCGCCGGAGCCGTGGGTTTTGCTGGGTTTCTTAGATCAACTCCAGCGACTGCGAGCTGCGCAACCGTGAACGGTTACCTCCGCTCTTGCCTCGGTTCTGCAGGTCCTTCCTCTATCCGCACCGCGGTCGCGCCCGGGGAAGTGCAATCGGCCCGCGCGGCCCGCGTAGCTTGGGCCAGGGCCGGAGGGAACACATGCACGCAACGACCGCAGTGATGGCGCTCGCCCTGGGCGGGCTTTTCGGGGTGAAAGGCAACGGGACAATCAAGACGGAGGCCCGGGAGATCGGCCAATTCCAGGAGCTCGCAGTGGGGTCTGGCATCCAGGCCCGGGTGAGCCTGGGGAAGCAGCCTTCGCTCACGCTCGAAGGGGACGAGAACCTGTTGCCGCTGATTGAGGTGAGGCTCGAAGACGGCGCGCTCGAGGTCCGGGCCAAGGAGTCGCTCCGCCCGACCCAGCCCCTGCGCCTGATCCTGGTCACCCCCCAGCTCACCGCCGTGGTGGCCAGCGGCGGAGCGAGGGTCGAGGCGCCGGCGAGCCCTGCCCCGCGCTACGCCATCGCCGCCAGCGGCGGCTCGCACGTCGAGGTCCAGGCCGTTCAGAGTGACGAGCTCGTCCTCGACGCCAGCGGCGGCTCGTCGGTGAAGGTCTCCGGCAAGGCCAAGGCGATCACCGCCTCGGCCTCCGGCGGCGCGAAGATCCTCGCCGGGGAGGTGCCGGTCGACTCGGCCGCGGTGAACGCCAGCGGCGGAGCCCGCGTCGAAGCCTCGGTCAGGGGCTCGGTCACCGGCAGCGCCAGCGGCGGCTCGTCGCTCCACCTCCGGGGACAGCCGGAGAAGAAGGCCGTGACCACCAGCGGCGGCTCGCGGGTCGTCTGCGACTAGCGTTGGCCGCCGGGAGGGCTTGCGGGTCCCCGCGGATTCGGACTCCAGAGGTGCTGCTGCGCTGCATCGCGACCTCGAGGCCCTCTTTGGCGGTCCTGGCGACCGGCCAACGTCGGCATCGTCTCCGCCCTTGACTCCGTTCCGCAGATCGCTCGCTCTACTCGCAGTCGACCACGTACGTGGTGCTCGCCCCCGACGACGCGGGCGAAGGGCTCAAGCCGATGCGGTGGCGTACGCCCGATGACCGCTGGCACTCGGCCCTGAAGGTGCGCGTGCCGGCGCGTCCCATCCTGCCACGGTCGGGCGAACTGCCCGCGCGCTGGGCGAGGCGGTCAAGCAAACGCTGAGCGAGCGGCTCGGCGCCTACTCGACGACGTCGCTGGGACTAAGTGACCCAGGCCATTTCGCCCTTGGCTACATGCCAGCGTCCGTCAGTCCCGCGCTCGAGAAGCACTCGCACAGCACGATCACCTTCACCGACGGCTCGGTTGTGAAGGACGCATCCTACTCCTTCGACTGCTTCGCACCGAGCTAGACCACGACCGACCTGGCGACGGCCAGCGACGCGCTGCTGGCGGACCCGAGGAGGTTCGGCTGCCTGCACGTCGTGGGCGCGCCCGCCCCCTCGGCGACAGCGCGACCACGATCCGCTCAAGCTGCGGAGCCGACCGCCTCATCCCCCCTTCGAAGACGGCGACGCTCTCGTGCCCGAGCAGGCTCCGGCTCCCTGCCCTCGCTACCTCGATTGGGCCAACCTTCTGCGCCGGCCCATGGAGCGCTGGTGCGTTCGCGAGCTCTTTCTCGCCGTCAAAGCGCTCCTCTGCCACGGTGGCGTTGGCGGGTGCTCGTCGCTCGGGGTGGACCATCGCCCTGGAAAGCCGGCCCACGCTATAGGGTCGGGACGAGCGTCACGCCGATAGCGTCCACGGCGGGGATGTTCGTGCCCCAGAACGTGCGCTGGTACCCGATGAGCACTTGGAGCTCGTCGCTGAAGATGACCTCCACACCCGACCCGAGGGTCAGCTCCCGGACCTGGGTATCGGGCAGGGGCTCGTCTCCGACGCGAGTGTCGCCCTGGAGCCGGCCGCTCAGCTCCACCATCAGACCCCAGCGATGAGGCCAGAACGGGAGCGGCAAAGGGAGCTCCGCGGAGGCGGCCCACAGAAACGCGGGGCCGGGCCGCGTGGGCACTCGGTCCAGCGCCGCTTCGAAGGCGTAGCTGAATAAGAGGTCGAGGTGGACGACCACGGGCCGCAGATACTCGGTCACGTTGATGCCGGCCATGCCCTCCCAGGCCGCGCTGCCCATCGAGTCGGTGCCGAGCTTGGAAGGGTTGAGGCAGTCGCCTCTCCCCATCGGCAGCCCGACCAGGACGGACAAGGTGAGCTCCGGCAGCAGCCCCTTGCGTGGGATGGGCAGGGCGTAGCGGGCGAAGAGGAACCCGTCGCCCAGGCCGGTGGTGGACGCGGACGCTTCCGGGAGCGTCCTGCGATTGTGCAGGAGCGAGAGCTGAACCCCGCCGGCGATGTGCTCTCCGAACCCGTACTCCGTGAAGAGGATGAACGACAGGCTCTGGGCGCCGCCGTCGAGGGGCGCCTCGTGTGAGCGGGAATCGAAGGCGCCTCGCTGGAACGAAACGAACAGCAGCGGCTGCAGGGTGAGTCGGTGCGCCGGGGTGAGGGGCGCGGTCAGCGTGACGAACGTCCCCGAGGTCGTGGGGCGCCAGGGCTCCTCTTCCGGGGCCGCTCGCGCCGTGACCGCCACGCTCGAGACCGCGCAGGCGAGGGCCGCGACGCGCCGGAGTGCGGTTCGCTGGAGAGGGAAACGAAGGGCCTGGTGGCTCAAGGGATTGCCGTTCACTTGCCCGCCATCACGGTTTCCGGTGCTTGTCCTGCCAGCGATGTCTTAGACCCCGAGGGCCTGGGCTGGCTTCCTCGAATGTGAGTGACCGTCGGGTCGTGTCTTGAAGGCCGCCGAGACCAGCCTGGTCTCCAACGGCTACACCGATGGTTTCCTCGCCCGCTACGGCGGCGACGGAGCGCTCCAGTGGGCGCGACAGGTCGGAGGGCTCGGGCACGATCGCATCAACGAGGTGGCGATGCTGCCCGACGGCTCGGTGGTCATCGCCGGCGAGCTCGTCGACACGGTGAGCGTGGGCCCCACCTCCCTGTCCTCCAAGGGGACCATCGACGTCTTCCTCGCCCGTTATGACGCTTCGGGCGCGGTGGTCTGGGCGCGGCAGATCGCCAGCCGCTACTACGAGTATCCCTGGGCAATGGAGGTGCGGACTTGTTCTTCCACAACTCTGGCGAACGTGAGCACGCTCGGAAGCAGTTCAGCAGCTGGCTATCGCCGTTGGCGAGCGGTCTCTGACGGCGGGCAAGTGCGGGGCGGAGGCCTCTTTGAGCGCCGCAGCCTACGCCTTCCAGCTGGGGCTCACCGGAGGACCCGGTCTAGCACGGCCTTCGCGAACAGGGAGGCCGTCGGCCGCACCCAGACCGTGGCTCGGGTGGCGTCCCGCGGATCGAGGCCAAGCCAGCAAACGCGTTGGCCGAGCGTCGGGGAGCTCTCCTCTGCAGGTCTGGAGCCCTCCTCGGGAGCGCCGACGTACAGGGGACGGAGAAGGTCGACCTGCGCCTTGAGCGACTCCGTGGCCCAGGCCTCGCGGAGTTCGTCGGGCCCGGGCAGGCAAAGGTACACGAGGGTCAGGTCGCGCTTTGCCGCCGGAGCCATGGCCGACGCCTGCACATCGCAGCAGAACTCTACGTACTGCTCGCGCGTCGCCTGGTCACCTTGGTTGATGAAGTGCTCGATGGCTGGGACCAGTCCGTGCGCCTCTGGCGCCTCGAGGTAGTCGAGCAGAAACCTGCCTGCGCCGGCGAAGTTGATGTCGCGGGCGGCGTGGAGGTGCTTGGTCCGGTACCAGAGAATCTTCTCGTACCCTCCGCGAAGCCGTGGGCGCTGAAACAGCGAGGAGTCGAAGACTCGAGCGATCACCTCCTGCGCGGGCACATCGGGACGCAGGGCGACGAAGGGATAGAGGCTCGCGGCGTACGTGCAGCCCCACGTCCAGCCATTGGCGCAGTCGCGCCCGCCGGAGACTTCCGCCTCGGGGAAGACCTTGGCGATCGCCTCCACCAACTCCACGGCGTACTCGAAGAGGAAGGTGGGGCCGAGCGTGATGTCGATCTCCACCGGAGCCCGCAGGAGCTGCGCCGCCAGTGGCTCGGCCGATCCTCCCGCGCGGGCCGGCTCGCGCTTGCTGTGCAGCACGATGGCGACGCTCGGGTCGAGGTACTCGCCGTCGCCGAGCGCGACAGGCCTCTGCGCGAGGACGTACGCCGGCTCGTGGGGCTCCCTTTTGTCGGAGTGACGCGCGACCGCCTCGAGGAGCTCCGGCTCGAGCGAGATGGGCGGGCGCACCTGCAGGACGAGAGCGTGCTCGTCAAGCTCTCCGGTCAGCATGCGGGTCACGGCTTCGGCGATCGAGAGCTGCACTTCCCTCTCCGATCCCCAGCGGTGTGGCGCCCACCCGTCCAGATCGCTCCTGGCCGTGACTCCGCGCGAAGCGTCCCACAGCGGATGCCCGAGCAGCGTGGCCACGGCCTCCCTCGCTCGCACGACATCGGGAAGCGCGACCTCGAACGAGGTGTCTGACCCATCGAGCTCGTAGCCGTTCCACGAAATGGCAGGCATCTCAGCACCCTCTCCAGCAGTCGGAATCAGCAGTCTCACCGCCGGCGATCGCGCGGCAGCCGCGACACGACTCCAGATCGGGGCACTCACGACAGCCGGGGTCGATCGTTTCCTCGAGGCTCCGCAACGCAGCGAGCGCCGGCGACGCCTTCCAATACTCGGCAAGCGAGCTCTCTTCTTCAGCGCCCTGGAGATGGCTGCAGGGCTTGAAGCGCCCGTTCCGGTCGACGGCGGCGAATCGCCGCCCGGCGGCGCAGCCAGCAGTGGGCCGAGGGCGGTGGTGCGGCGCCAGGAGTCCGATGATCGGGCTGAGAGCAGAATCCAGGGTGAGCCGGATCTCGGGCATCTTTGAGCGAATGCGCGCCACTGCAACTGCGAGCCGGCGCCAGTCTTCGCCCCGCAGCCGATTGCGCTCGAACCAGCTTTGCCGATCGCGCGCCACCGGCTTCGGGCGAAGCAGGTTGAAGGAGCGAGCACCACCGCGCAGCGCCATCGCCGCGATCGCGGGCAATTCAGTGAGAGCCGGGCTCGCGGCGACGACGTTGGCGCCGGTGCTGAGCCCGACCGCACGAGCCGCTGCCAGGGCAGCCCAGGGCGCATCGCCGAGTCGGGCATCGCGAGAGGAAGGCTGCTCAGGAACGGAGACCTGCAGGTGATCGAGGCCGGCGGCGCGCAGTCGCGATAGCTTCGCCGTGTCGGCGCCGAGGCCCGAGGTCGTGATGCTCACACCGAGGCCGTGCCTGGCCGCAAGCGCAACGGCCTCCTCCAGGGGCTCGTAGCCCAGGGGCTCTCCGCCGCCGAACGCCACCTGCAGGACGCCCATGTCGATGGCCTCCTGCAGAGTCTGGCGGAGCCTCTCCCAGGGCAGCGCCGCAGCCGCGCCGCGCTCGAGGTAACAAGACGGGCAATCGAGCGGACATGCCCCGGCGACCTCGAAGTGCAACGTCTCCGGCACGGCGAAGGACCTTGGCGGCGCCCACGTCGTGCGCGCGCGCAGCAGCGCCTCCGCGAGGGCATCGCGGTCCGACGCCAGCGCCAGACCGATGACGGACTCGAAAGGTCGGGGAAGGCACGCACGGGCTCCCTTGGCGAGCCGTTGCTCGAGGTCGCTCACCGACACGAGGACGGTGCGTGCCAGGCCTTTGTGGAAGCCGAGGACTGCACCAGGCTCGGGGCGCCATCGAACGAGGTTGTTTGCTGCTGGCGACATGCTTCCTCGTCGACGTGGCTTTCTGTTCGGCGCCCTTGGGCTGGCGGCACGCTACACAGCCCGCGCGCGCAGATGGGATGCCACCTTCTGCACCATCAAACTGCTCGATGCGGCTCGATCTATTGAGATCGCGCTCCTATTCGATCACAACTTTCGAGCAATCCTTCTTAGCTCGCACGAGTCCATCGCGGCAATCAGTGCGCTCCGCGCTCTTGAGACAGGCTTGATAGTCATCGATGGCCAGACAGGGCTCGCACAAGGCCTCGTGGGCTCTTGCAAGCCCGAGGTGCGCTGGAGCAAAGCCCGGTGCGAGCTTTGTGACTTCTTCGCACGTCGCCATGGCTTCAAGGTGCCTGTCCGCTCCGACCTCATTCAGGCATTGGTCGCGTAGAGCGGCGGGAGCTTCCGGGCAGCGCGACCGCAAGCTACCGGTGCAGTTTCTCGGAGCTGCAGGATGCCCTTCCAGAAGTCGGCGGCAACGGTCGAAGGCCTCTCTCGCGGTGATGGAAAGCTCGAGACAGGGAGGGCTAGCTGCTCGCTGAGAAAGGAGACAGGACGCAAGCATCGAGAGACAGGAGGCGGCCAAGGCCCTGGAAAACATGAGGCAGACTACCTCCGTGGAAAGCCCTGGAAGCGAGTACCTTCGGCGCCGGCGACCGGGCCGCGCCCCTCTTCGCCTCTCGTAAGGCGTCCGTGTATCTTCCCGGACGTGCGTCGCGCCCTGGCCCTCGTCGAGAGAGGACGAGGCGGCGGGCACCAATGAGGGAGTCCCGATGAAGAGCCCGTCTCTCCGCCTGCTCCTGTTACCGGGCGCGCTGCTGCTCCTGGTCGCCTGCCCGGACTCCACTGCGTCCTTCGGCTCCGTGGACGCCGCGACGCCCCCAGCCCAAGCCGGGACGCGCGCTGCGGCGCAAGTCGTGGCAGGGGCCGGGCGCATGACCTCCGGCGGCTGGACCCTTGAAGGCCAGGTCGGCGGGACGGTCCCCGCCTCTCCATCACCCTCGACCGCCGGCGACGGGACCCGTCTCGACACCGAGAGCACCCTGCGGCGCTGATCGAACCTCTGACCCTGGAGAACCCCTCCATGCACCCGATTCGCTTCGCTCTGCTCTCCCTGGCCGCAGCGTGCGCCGCCTGCGCGCTCGCCACCGGGACCGCCCAGGCCCAGTCGGTTCCCGCGACAGTGTCCTTCTCCGGGCGCCTGGCGGACCAGGGCACGCCTCTCAGCGCTGCGCTTCCGATGAGCTTCCGCCTCTTCCGCACCGCGGAGGGCGGCAGCGCCGTCTGGGAGGAAGCCCACCCCAGCGTGACCGTGGACGAGGGGCGCTTCTACGCCGAGCTCGGTGCCTCGTCGGCGCTCGAGGCGGTCTTCGATGGCGGGGCGCTGTTCCTCGAGGTGTCGGTGGACGGGAAGGTGTTCGCTCCTCGCCTGCCGCTGCTCACCGTGCCGTACGCCTTCCGTGCGGCGTCGGCCGCCGTGGCGGACCGCGCTCTCGTGGCGGACCGGCTGGGCTCACACGGTCCGGATGACTTCGTCACCGGCGTGCGAGCCAAGGCGCCGCTGACCGTCACCGAGGGACCCGCCCCGATGGTGGGCCTCGACGCCTGCGCCGAGGGCGAGCTGCTGCAGTTCGTCGACGGAGACTGGGCCTGCACGCCCCAGCAGACCCTCCAGGGGCCGCGCGGGGAGACGGGGCCCGTGGGGCCTGCTGGACCCGCGGGGCTCCAGGGCGAGCGCGGTCCCCAAGGCGAGATCGGTCCGTCCGGCCCCGCGGGAGCTACGGGTCCCCAAGGTGAGCAGGGAGCTGCTGGCCCCACCGGGCCCGAGGGTCCTCGCGGCTCCCAGGGGCTGCAGGGCGAGCGCGGACCGCAGGGCGAGTTGGGGCCCGTCGGCGCAACAGGAGCGGCGGGTCCCCAAGGCGAGCCGGGGCCCGTCGGCGCCACCGGAGCGATCGGTCCTCAAGGCGAGCAAGGCTCTGTTGGCCCCGCCGGACCGGAAGGCCCTCGCGGGCTTCAGGGGCTGCAAGGCGAGCAGGGCCCGGTCGGCCCCGCGGGATCGGCGAACATCTCCGGCACCGTCAACACCCTGGTCAAGTTCACCGGACCGACGACCGGGGGCAGCTCGTCCCTGGTCGACGATGGCACGAGCGTGCAGAGCTCGGCACGGGTGTCGGTCACCGGCGGGGCCGGGACGGTCTACAGCACCGCACCGATCGAGGTGCGCACCACGCAGACCCCGCGCATCGCCTTCCACCGGCCCGGCGTCGTCGCGTCACAGCTGGGAATGGACGAGGCCGGAGTCATCCGCACCTACAACAACCCCGGCACCGGCTACGAGCAGCTCGCGGCGTCCAACGTCTACGCCAATGGCTTCCTGTCGATCTCTGGACCGGCGGACGCTGCGGGAAACCTGCGCTTCACCGCTGCCAACCCCTACCTCGTCGCGTCGTCGTACCTCGTTGTGCCCGGAGGAGCCTTCTTCAATTCGGGCACGGTGTACTTCCAGAGCCCGCTCGAGGCGCGCGGCGGCATCCATAACGACGCTGCGGCGTACCTGCAGATCAGTGGAGGCACCTCGGGCGTCACTTACTTCAGCGGCTCCTCCGGCTTCGGCACCTCCTCGCCGGCCGAGCAGATCCACGCCACCGGGAACATGCGGGCGGACGGATCGGTGTACTGGGGCAATGGGCTCACTCGGACCGAGACCAAGAACGACCTCAATGCCCTCGGCTCCCGCAGCGGGTTCTTCGAGACCAGCGCACCCGTCAACGCCTACCCGAATGCCTCGAGCTGGCAGCACGTGATCGACGTGCGCCACTCCAACAACAGCAACAACTACGCGATGCAGATCGCCGGCAGCTTCTTCGACCAGGACCTGTGGTTCCGCAAGACCAACAACTCGGCGGCCGCGCCCTGGAACCAGCTCATCGGCGCCGGCCAGCGACAGTGCACCCCGCCCTTCAACTCCGCCGGCGCGACGGTGGTAGCCACCGTCGGCGGCATCACCCGCAGCAACACCCTGTGCGCGACCACGTGGTTGTCGGCAGCAACCTTCGAGGTTGCCGTCGCCCAGTGCTTCGCGCTCGGGGGCCGTCTGAGCACCTATGGAGACCTCTACCAACTGGCGCTCGCCAATGGCGCTAGCTCAGTCCTCTTCGTGGGCGATTGGATCGGCAATCGCGTGGGCGACGACTCTCCCCTGATCATCAACTCCACCAACATCGCCAACTTCGATGGCACCGGGAACAGGAGCGATTCCCGGCCCTACCGCTGCGTCAACAGCTCTCCGGCAATGGAATGAGCCCTCGCCTACGCGCAGCCGTCGAGGGCCTGGGCGCGGCCGCCGTGGCAGGTGGCGTTCTCCTCCTCGTGCTCCTGGTCTTGCTCCTGAAGGGGCGCGAGGCGCCTTCGGCTCAAGATGCCCCGCGCATCGCTTCCCCAACCCTCTCGCAGGGGGAGGCGCGGGTGCCCCTGCTCCCAGGGCACGAGCGCTCCTCGGCGCTCGGCCCCGGCCCTCGCCCCCTTCCATCCGAGCGGGCAGCGCATCCCAGCATCGCTCGTGCGCCGAAGCCCGCGGGCGACGCACCCCTGGTTCCGCCAGTCGTTCATCTGGACGCCGTGGGTCTCGACGTCGCCGCGGATCGCGGCGCCCGCCCCGACGACGCGCCCCTGGTGCCACCCGTGGTGGACCTCGGGGCGGTGGACCTTCCCGATTCCTCGAGCGCTCCCCTGATCCCGCCGGTGGTCGTCCTCGACGGGCCGCTCCCGAACCCGTCCAGCCGATCCGCCGGAGGGTCGCCCTCGGACCCGCATTCCCTTCGACTTCCGCCGCGGCGCCCTCGGCCGTGACCTCGCGGCGGTCAGCATCGTCGTGGTCCCGCCGCTGCTGCTGGGCGGGCTCTTCGCGCTCGCCCGTGGGACGCTCGGCCCTGGGCTAGAACGCGTACCCGAACGCGAGGACGAGACCGAGCGAATCGAACTTGCCGTTCCTCGGTTCCATGCTGCCGAAGCTCCCCACAGTGAGCTTGCCCTCTTGAGCATCACGGTAGTCGAAGTCCACCGTCTCTTTGAAGCTGTGCAGGTACAGGCCGTTGACCCCGAGGAAGCCGCCCCATCCGACCATCCACTCCATGCCGAAGAGGAAATAGCCGTTGATCAGGCCCAGGTTGGAGCTCTCCTCGCTGTAGCTGGAGAAGGCCAC
>JACRCT010001229.1 GCA_016218885.1 Deltaproteobacteria bacterium
AGCCGGCACGCCGCGTCCGATAGCGGCGGATCTGCATTCCAGCTCCGGAGGGCGGCTCGGCTGGGCTCAGGGCTTCGCGCGGACCTTGAAGCGATCCTCGAGCCGGCGCAGCTTGTCGGTGATCCCCGTGTACTCCAGCTCGGTCATCGGGAGCATGGCGGCGCCGAAGAAGCCCTGGCTGCGCATCTCCACCGCCTTGCCGGTCACCTTCTCGCGCACCGCGTTCCAGAAGGGGTGGGCGAAGGCGTCGAGCGGCTCGGTGAGCTTGCCCTCGTGCATGCACAGCGCGGCGCAGCTGACGAGGGGCGGCCCGTCGAAGTAGCTGGTGCCGCTGTTGAGCGCCACCGGCATCAGCGGCATCTGGTGTGAGCCGCGCATCCCGCCTCCCACGTAGTGGCCGGTGGCGTACGGCGCGAGGACCTCGCCGGTCGCGGGGAAGTTCATCTGCACGCGCACCAGCATCACCGGGTCGTCCTTGCCGGTGTACTTGCCGGCGATGTTGTGCAGGCGCGAGGTCGCCACGGCCACGGTCTGCTCCCCGGTCGCCCGCGACCAGATCGACTCCACCACGTAGCGCTCGGGGTCGCGCAGCAGCGCCGCGAGGTCGTAGAGATCCTCGGGGGCGTTCAGCTCGATGACCCGGTCCGCGGCGGTGTGGGCCACGTCCATGACGACGAACCGGTACCCCTGGGACATCTGCGGCGACAGGATGAGCCCGGGGGTGTTCATCGGATCGACGAAGGTCCGGTACAGCGGCAGGTTGTAGGCCCCGGGGTCGGTCTTGTCGGCCGCAAAGAACAGGAACGGCTCGCCGGGCCGCTCGTCGAGCTCCATCTCCGCGACTGCCGGTCCCATGCCGCGCACGTTGCCAGAGAAGGAGTCCTTGAGCAGGTCCTGGCCGGCGCCGTAGAGCCCCTGGGCCTTGGCGACTTTGGTGCCCTCGCTGAACACGTCCCAGGCAAGCTGGTGGATCTCGCGGTTGCCCACACCGCGGGTGTGCGTCATGACGATGGCGATGTCGTCACCGGTGTGGCTGATGTAGCTGTCGAGCAGCAAGCCCTGGCTCCGCTCCCGCACCGAGGCGCGCACGGTGTCGAGCAGCTTGCGCGAGGGCGCGATGTGCCCGCCGATCGAGCCGATATCCGCCTTGATGACACTCAACGTGACCTTCATCGCTCCCTCCTTCGCGGTGTGCTCCTGGGATCCCAGAAGGAATGTGTGGCTGACGGCGCCGCGCGACCGGCGCGGGCGTCCGAGCCACGACCGTTGGGAGTGATCGCGCCCTGAATCAGCGAACCCGGCGCTCAGATCCGGCGGCGCGGCCTGCGCCGGGCCGCCCTCAGGAGCAGCGCCTGCTCGGCAGCCGCGATGTTGTGCCGGGTGCGCTCGAGGGCGTCGGGGACCACCGAGATCGAGTCGATGCCCCAACCCACCAGCAGCGCGGCGTACTCGGGATAGACCGAAGGCGCCTGGCCGCAGATGGAGCAGGTCAGGCCTGCCTGGTGGCTGCGACGGATGATGCTGCGAATGGCCGCCAGCACCGAGGGGTCGCGCTCGTCGAAGAGCGGTGCCAGGGCCTGGCTGTCGCGGTCGACGCCGAGCATGAGCTGCGTCAAGTCGTTGGAGCCGATGGAGACCCCGCTCACCCCGCTCCTCGCATAGGTGGGAATCCAGTAGACGACCGACGGCACCTCGGCCATCACCCATAGCTGGAGGTCGTTGCCCGGGCGCAGCCCGCTCTCGTCGATCAGGCGCTTGCACTCCAGGAACTCCGAGGCCGTGCGGACGAAGGGGATCATCACGTGCAGGTTGGGCAGCTCTGCCCGGACCTTGCGGATGACCTCGAGCTCGATGCCGAAGAGATCAGCCTCGCGCGTGTACCGGAAGCAGCCTCGGTAGCCGATCATCGGGTTCTCCTCCGCCGGCTCGAAGCGCTCGCCTCCCTCGAGGCCACGGAACTCGTTGCTGCGGAAGTCCATGGTCCGGTAGACCACCGGCCGCGGATGGAAGGCGCGCACCATCACCCTCAAGCTGGCCACGAGCCGCTCGACCATGGCGCCGCGTTGGCCCCGCTCGACCAGCAGCCTCGGGTGCTTGCCCTGCAACGCCTCGAGGATCATGAACTCCGCGCGCAACAGCCCCACCCCGTCGACGTCCAAGGCGGCGACTTCAGCGGCGCGCGCCGGCTCACCGAGGTTGACGTAGAGGCGCGTACCGGTGACCGGCGCCACCGCCCGCGCCGGAGCCAGCTTGCGCTCCGCCTTCGGCGGCGTAACCGGGCGAGCCTCCCCGCGGAAGACCACACCCTCATGGCCGTCGACGGTGACCTGCAGGCCGTCGCTCAAGGAGGTCGTGGCGCGCTGCGCACCGACCACGCAAGGGACGCCCAGCTCGCGGGAGACGATGGCAGCGTGGCTCGTCATTCCGCCCTCGTCGGTCACGATGGCGGACGCCCGGCGCATCAGCGGCACCCAGTCCGGCTTGGTCATCCGGGTGACAAGGACTTCGCCGTCCTTGAGCTTGCCGCCCTCCTCCGGCGAGGTCAGCACGCGCACCGCGCCCACGGCGATCCCCGGGCTGGCCCCGAGCCCGCGCACGAGCTCCTCGCCGCGTTGGGCTCCAGCGGCTGAGGCGGGTGTCTCCGCTGCCCAGGCGCGGGGCTTCAGCGTGGTCACCGGCCGTGTCTGCACCAGGTAGATGCGCCCGCCTGCGATCGCGAACTCGCCATCCTGAGGAGCCCCGTAGTGCTCCTCGTCTCGTCGAGCCAGCTCGGCCAAGGCCAGGATCTCGGTGTCGCTGAGGCAGTGGGCCTGGATGCGCTCGGGAGAGACCGCGCGGCGTACCGTGGCGCCGCTTTGCGGGTCGCGCACCAGCTCGAACTCCTTCCTCCCCGCCGTCCGCTCAATGATCTTGCCGGCGCGCTTGCTGACGACGACATGGTCGGGCTGGACCTGGCCCCCGACCACCACCTCGCCCAGTCCCCAGGCCGTCTCGATCACCAGCTCATCGGTGTCGCCGGTGGCAGGGTTGATCGTGAAGAAGACCCCCGCCTTCTCGGCGTCGACCATCTGCTGCACGACGACGGCGACGACCTGCTCCCCTACCCCGGCGTTCTGCTTCACCCGATAGAAGAGCGCCCTGGGCGCGAACAGCGACGCCCAGCACTGCCGGACGCTGCGAATCAGCTCGTCGCTCCCCCGCACGTTGAGGAAGCTGCGGAACATCCCCGCGAAGGAGAACTGCGCGGTGTCCTCCATCGTCGCCGAAGAGCGCACGGCGACCAGCGGCTCTCGCCCCGCGCGCCGGCTCATCTCCGAGTACGCCTCGGAGATGGCGGCCCGCACCGCGGCAGGAACCCGCGTCTCCATGACCAGGCCTTGCAGCGCCTCCGAGGCCCGTCCGAGCGCCTGGGAGTCGTCGACGTTCAGACCCTTGAGCGCCCGGGCGATGCGCTCCTCCAGACCTGCCTCGTGCAGGAAGGCGCGGAAGCCGTCGGCGGTCACCACGAAGCCGGGGGGCACCGGCAGACCAGCCCGAAGCATCTCGCCGAGATTGGCTCCCTTTCCTCCGGCGTCCGGCACATCCCGACGAGACAGGTTCTCCAGCCAGGCGACGTAAGGCATGGACCCCTCCTCCGAACGGATTCCAGACACCTCACGCAACTTGGGCACGTCCGCTCGCCCTTCACGCCCCCCATCGGCGCGCAGCCCGTCTGAGCGCAGGGCAACCCGCCTCACCCCGAGCGCTCAAGTGATTACTCAAGCTTCAAGGCGGGACCAGGAGCCGCGCGCCCATCGGGGGCCTCATGAGCTGGGCGACCATTTCCAAACCGCGTTCCTGGCCGGTAGCCCCCAACCTCGTCGACTACTGGAGCGCTCGCGCACGATTCAGCTGGGAGCAGGCGCGCGGAGAGCTCAGCGGGCTCCCTGGCGGGCGAGGCCTGAACATCGCCTTCGAGGCGGTCGACCGCCACGCCCTGGGCCCCCGCCGCGATCAGCTCGCCCTGCGGTTTCTAGGCCGGCACGGGCAGGTGCGCGACCTGACCTACGCGGAACTCTCCGAGCAGACGAGCAGGTTCGCGAACGTCCTGCGCTCGCTCGGGGTGGGCAAAGGCGATCGCGTCTTCTCGTTGTGCGGCCGAATCCCCGAGCTGTTCATCGCCGCGCTCGGCACCTTGAAGAACGGCAGCGTCTTCTGCCCGCTGTTCTCGGCCTTCGGCCCCGAGCCCATCCGCGCCCGCCTCCACCTCGGCGGGGGCCGCGTGCTCGTGACGACCCCGACGCTCTACGTCAGGAAGGTGACCGCATTGCGCTCGTCCTTGCCCTCGCTCGAGCACGTGCTGCTGGTGGGAGAGGGCGCGCCGTCCGAGGGAACGCGCTCCCTGCGAGCCCTGATGGATGCAGCCGACCCGGTCTTCGAGATCCCGCCGACCTCGCCCGAAGACAGGGCGCTGCTGCACTTCTCGAGCGGCACCACCGGCACTCCGAAAGGGGCGGTCCACGTCCACGAGGCGGTGGTGGCGCACCACGTGACCGGGCGCTTCGCTCTCGATCTGCATGCTGGGGACATCTTCTGGTGCACGGCCGATCCTGGCTGGGTCACCGGGACGTCCTACGGGATCATCTCGCCGCTGACCAACGGCGTGACGAGCCTCGTGGTCGAAGCCGACTTCGACGCCGA
>JACRCT010001230.1 GCA_016218885.1 Deltaproteobacteria bacterium
CCCGGGTGAGCTTGCCGTCGATCAGGACCCAGTACGGCGACCAGTCGAGTTGAAGCTCCTTGTTATGGGACGCGTCCCATAACAAAGATTATGCAGAGCGGGGCGTCATGTTGAGCCCCCCGCCTCGCGAGCCTTCCTTGCCGCCAGGCAGGCCACTCAACCGAAGGCGAGCCTCCCCAGTCCTCAACATTACTGCGGGCTACATGGACCCCAGCCAGGCAAGGAGGTCCTGTCCACGACGTCGGCGACTTCTCCGTGGCTGCGCGAGGCTCCCCGAAGCCTCGAGTGCTTGCCGCTTCATCTCAAGATCGGCCTGGACGTAGATCTCAGTCGTCTTCATGTCCGCATGTCCGAGCACGTCCTTGATCGTTACCAGTGGCACGCCTGACTGGAGAAGGTGCATGCCCTTGGTGTGGCGAAGAGTGTGAGGCGTCAGCTTCGGCCGTCGCAGGCTGGGCATGCTCTTTCGCGCGCGGTCGAGGTACTTGTTCAGGAGGTATCGGGCTCCGTGCCGGGTGAGCTTCTTGTCAGCTCGGTTCCGCAGGATCGGAAGATCGGGCGACGGGGGCGGTCGGTCTACGATCAGCGCGGCAAGCACCTTAGCGGTCTGCGGAAGCAGTGGGCAGAGGCGTTCCCGCCGCCCCTTGCCCATGACGCGGACGTAGGCCGGGATCTCCTTGCGGAAGTCGCTGGCCTTGAGGTCGAGCACCTCTTGCACGCGAGCACCCGTGTCATAGAGGAGGGCGATCAGGACGTAGTCGCGCTCGCCGTCGGCCGACGAGCGATCGACCTGCGCGAGGAGGTGTCCCAGTTCTGGCTCGGTGAAGTACCCGAGGGCGAGGCGCTTCGTCCGCCTGTTGCGAATGGTCAAGACGCGCTGACAGAGAGTCGCAAGCGCCGGCTCCGTCATCATAACGAACCGGAAGAAGGAGTGGATCGCTGCGAGCCGCACGTTCCGTGTGCGCGCCGAGTTCTTGCGGCTGCGCTCGAGGTGTTCGAGGAAACCGAGCACCACCTCCGCGGAGAGGTCCTGGATCTTGAGCTGATCGACCTTGCGGCGACTCTGCTCGGCGGCATGACGGAGGAACAGTTTGAACGAGTCCCTGTACGACGCGCTGGTGTGCGGACTCACGTTGCGCTCAGCCGCGAGATACTTGAGGAAGAACGACGTGACCAGCGCGTGCAGCTCGGGTGTCTTCATGGCCCCGGCCTCTCGGTAATGAGGTGACCGAACTTCGCTTGGTGCCGCCGCGTGATCTCGGCCAGCAGATCCTCCGTCACGCGCAGGTACCTCTGGGAACTGGCCAGGCCGACATGGCCCAGATAGACGGCCAGGACGGGCAACTTGGCGCCGAGATCCTCGTTCTGGCGACACCAGACGATCAGACGGTGCACGGCGAAGGTGTGCCTCAGGTCGTGTAATCGAGGCCATCGTCCCCGAGGGTCGCGCCCGATGCCCGCGCAGGCGAGGACTTCGCGAAAGGTGGCACTCAGGGCGCTCCTGCTGCATGGCGCCCCCTGCCGGCCCGGGAAGAAGGGGGCCTCGGGATCGCGCGTCCCCAAGCGGCGGGCGACAGCAGCGCGACAGGACCGCAGCTTCTCGTTGACGTCCGCGGCGACGGGGACAAGGCGGCTCTTGCCGAACTTCGCCCTCCGGACGTGGAGTGACGCCGACGCCAGGTCGACGTCCTTGATCGAGAGGCCAAGCGCCTCACCGACCCGCAGTCCCGTGAGGTAGAGAAGGGCCAGTGCGGTCCCCTGGACGACGCCGCGCAGCGGCGAACAGCGAGCCCCCGGGAAGGACATGCACGCACTCAAGAGGGAGCGGCCCTCGGCGAGGCTCAGGACCCTCGGGACGAAGGTCGGCCGCCGAATTGGGAGGAGACCACGAGGCGGAACGACCGTCCTCGGATCCTCGCTCGAGCGGAACCGGCAGAATTCCCGAATGAAGGTCAGTCTGTTCGAGCGCGTGCTCTCGCTCTCCGTCCCTCGACGCGCAATGAAGTCTCGAATGACGGTCAGGGTGATGCTGGGCGCCCCGGGCGAGAGTCGATCAACGAGAAGCCGATCGAGGTCGCGCATGTAGCGTTCTGCGTCGTGATAGAGGACCCCCATACTTCGCTTGAACCGCACGAACCGCTTCAGCGGAGCCGCGAGCGGCGAGACGAGGCGGACACTGGTGTTCATGCCATCACCTCGCGCATTGAGATCGCCGCCGTTCCAAGGGTGGACAAGTCGACCTTCGCGTAGATGAGCGTCGACTCCGCCGTCACATGGCCCAGGATGTCCCCGATGATCTTGAGAGGTCGCCCGGAGCTCAGGAGGTGAGTGGCAAGCGTGTGGCGGAACAGGCTGAGTCCACTCCCGCCCTTCCGATTGCGAGGCAAGCCTGCCCGGGCGAGCGCCCCACGCATCACCTGGTTGAGAGTGTTCGCCTCGCAGAAGGGCACGAATGGGGCCTTGTGGCGCACGAAGACCGTGCGCGAGGAGGTTCGTGGTCGACCGTGACGGATGTAGTCGCGAAGGGCCGCTCCGACGTCGCGCAGGAGGGGGAGCGCCAGCTCCCTGCGGGTCTTCGACTGCTCGAAGACGATCCGGCGGTGCAGCCAGTCGATGTGATCCAGGCTGAGCTGCCGGATGTCGGAGGGCCGCATACCGTAGCGCGCCGCGAGCAGCATGACCGCGTAGTCGCGCCGGCCCATGATCGTCGAGCGGTCGAGGCTGCAAAGCAGTCGCTTGACCTCCTCGGCGGACAGGAGACTGGGGAGCCGTGCGAGGCGATAGTGCCGGACCGTCGGGATCGCCGGCGAGGCGTCCACCGGAAGCACGCCGCGGAGGAAGGCCCAACGGAAGAACTGCCGAAGGCAGTGCGCATAGGCGCACCGCGTCTGTGCCGAGACCGCGAGGCGCTCCAGAAAGTCCCGAACCTGCCTGACCGTCACCAGCTCCCACTTCGATACCCGCCGCTTCCTCAGGAAGTCGGTGAAGCAAACCAGCTGGGACTCCCGCCGTCGGACCGTGCGAGAGCGGACGTCGCGACTCCTCGCGAGGAACTCCAGGAAGGCCGGGACCTGGGCCAGGAAGAGCGGCGATCGCGCCTTGTCGGGCTCGCGCATTCTCGAAGAGAAGGCACCCTGCTCGTCCATCTCCAGCAGGATGCGGACCGCCACTCGGATACCTCGATACCGGCTCGCGCTTCCACTCGGGAACCGTCGCCTCAGGTACCGCGTCATTTCGGCCGAGTGGACGCTGATCGGGAGCCGTCCTCGGCGGTTGAACGTGCGCAAGAACCGCACCCACTCCTGCGCGTAGGCCCGCACGACGACGGGTAGGTAGCCCCGACCCAGCAAGGACGCGGCGACGAAGTCGAGGCGATCCCTCTGATCAGGCGGAGCCTCGTCGCAGTACCAGCGTAGGCAGTCCTTCACGAGCATCGGGCCGATCATGCATCTTCCTCGCGGTCGCACGTCGGACGCGCGAGGCGGCCATCGGGATTATGCGCAACGGCGGATTGCGGACGGGCCGCAAGGCGCTCCCCTCGGAAGCGGCCGGACGCCCGTCACTCAACATGACGCCCCGCTCTGCATAATCCTTGCCCGGATCCGTCTCGAAGCGGCGCTTCGGCTGCTCACGCCTCGCGACGCGCTTCGGCCGGATCGAGCGGACGTGCTCGGCGAGGATCGTCCGGCCACCCTCGTAGCCCTCCTCCTGGAGCTCGCGGAGGATCCGCGTCGTGGTGATCCCCTTCGCGACCTTCTCCGCGATCGCGAGCAGGAAGGGGTCGAGGAGCGACGCGTCCCCGCTCTCCTCCTCCTCCCTCTCCTCTGCCGCGACCGGCCGCGCCCCCGCGACGACC
>JACRCT010001237.1 GCA_016218885.1 Deltaproteobacteria bacterium
CCTCGGCCACGTCGTCCAGGCCGAGCGCGCGCAGGCCCGCGGCGCTGGGCAAGCCGGTGGGCACATCCCAGCCGCGCAGCTCGTAGTAGTCGTCGCGGATGCGCATGAAGTCCTTGCGGTGGGCCCGTCGGCCGAGCTGGGACGCGACGCGGCCCTGCGCGCCGGGGGCCAGCAGGTCGGGGTCGGCCACATGGGTCTGGATAGGCTGCTCGTGCCACTCGGCAGGCAGGCAGTCGTGCTCCCGAGCGCGATGCCCTTCGCGCAGCAGCACCGCGCGCTGCAGGTTGAACACCCGCTCGCCCACCCTGTAGAGGTCGGCCTCGGAGTGGTGCACTCCCAGCACGGCCGACAGGATCCGACTCTCGAACGAGGGGTCGCCCACGTGATCCTCGCCCTTGGGAACGTCGATGAGAGGGAACATCCAGTCGCACACGCCCATGCTCTCCTTGGCCAGCTGGCGCTCCTGGATGCGCCGCGCCGCCTCGGCCTTGCCGTCGAGCGTGGTCATGTCGGCGGCCTGGGCGCTGCCCCAGAAGCGCTCGGCGATGCCGCGCAGCACCTCGCTGGAGATGTGCGCCTCGGCAACGTTCTTGGCCCAGCTCGACCACTGCGACAGCACCAGGCCGGCCTCGTGCAGCTGCTGGATGGGCTCGCGGGTCTCGAAGGGGAAGAGCAGCGTGTTCACCGTGCAGTAGCGCGGGTCGTAGGGATCGGTGCGCGTAGACAGGTCCGCCGAGGGCCCGCCGCGCGCCCGGGCGGCGCCGTGGGCACCCTGCGCGAGCAGCTCGCCGAACCCCTGCTTGAGCGAGGTCTGGCGCACCAGCGCCTCGATGAACTCCAGGCTGCCGACCTTGGAGAGATCGAGCCCGATCTCCTTCTCGCTCACCAGCCCGGCGGCGTGGCACAGCAGCAGCCACTCGATGAGCCCTTGCACCTCCCAGGTGTCGATGCCGTACCGGTCGCAGATGCGGTTGGCCAGGAAGGGGACGTCGTTGTCCTCGCCGTAGTAGCCCCAGGCGTGGTGCATGTAGAAGAAGCGCGACTGGCACATGAACTTGCCGGTCTCGCCGTTGTCGGCGGTGTAGCGCACCCGCAGGCAGTGCCCCATGCAGGCGTAGCAGGGGAGCTTCCTGGTCTTGGGGCCGTGAGCCATGAAGTCCAGGCCCCAGACCTTCACGTTGCCGCGCTGCAAACCGCGGATGTGGGCGTCGATCTCGCGCAGGGCCGCGCGGTCCGCCACCTCGACCTTGCGCGTTGAGCCGCGGACCGCCACGGCCTTGAGGTGCTTGGCGCCCATGACCGCGCCCATGCCGCCCGAGCAGGAGGCGTCGCCATCGGCGAACACCGTGGCGAGGGGCACGCACTGCTCGCCGGCCGGTCCGATGGCCATGACCTTGGAGCCCGGGGCCTGTTCCTTGAGCGCGGCCTGGGTCTGTAGGGTGTCTTGCCCCCAGAGATCGTCGGCGGGGCGCAGCTCGACCTTGCCGTCCATGATGTCGAGCCACCCCGGCCGCTCGGCCCGGCCCTGGACCACGAGCCCGTCATAGCCGGCGAAGCGCAGCTCGGCGCCGAAGGCGCCCCCGAGGTTGCCGTAGCAGAAGTGCTCACGCCCGCTGTGGCCGGTGGTCGGGAAGGGCGACTTGCCGTAGATGCCCCAACGAGAGCCCCCGAGACCTCCCGCCATCCCGCACAGGGGCCCGAAGGCGACGACTAGCCGATTGTCCTCGTGGTCGAAGCCAGCCTCGGGGGGGACCTCGGCCCAATGGATGGCCGTGGCCACCCCGCGGCCTCCCAAGAAGCGCCTGGCGTAAGGCTCGGTGTCGAAGGTCTCGCTGCGGCCAGTGGAAAGATCGATCCGCAGGATCTTTCCCGCATACGCGCTTGGCAGGCTCATCGGTGGGGCAACCTCGCATGCCTGGTTTGCGAGGGTCAAGGCAGGCACTCCAATTCGGTGCCTGCCCGGCGTCGGCGGCCCAGAGCGAGAGACACGCACTAGCGCGTGCGCCGGCCTCCCTTGCCAGGCACGCGCCGTTCGGTCGGGTCGTAGTAGCCGTTCACCCTCATGCCGAAGAACGCCGCCAGGAGCACCGCGCTCTCCACTGCCACGCGGGCGTCCTTCACCCGGTTCTTCGCGGGGTCGATGAAGGCGCCCTGAGCGGTCGACAGGTCGGCATCAGTCAGGGTCGTGCCCTGGAAGGTGCTGCCGGTGAGATCGCTCTCGGAGAAGTCCGCCTCGGTCAGGTCGACGTCGATGAAGTTCGCCTCGGTCGCCTTGCAGCGAACGAAGGGCGTTGCGCGCAGGCTCATCGCGAGAAAGGAGGAGTAGCGCAGGTTGCAGTCCTCGAAGGACAGCTGCGGGTTGAGCGAGGACTTCGTCCACTCGATTCCCATCAGCTTGCAGCCCTTGAAGCGCACCCCGTGGGCGCGCAGGTCGGCGGGCAGCATGCGCGTCAGATCGCAGTCTTCGAAGACGCAGTCCTCCAGGCCCGCCCGCTGCCAGCGGCTCTCCTGCAACTTCACGTTGCGGAAGGTGCAGCGGTAGAAGTCCTTGCCCGAGAAGTCGAACCCCTGGAGCTCGAGGCCCTCGAAGACCGCGTCGTCGAAGCTGCTTTCGCTCTCGAGCTGTTCCCGGGTGGTCATGGCTGGCGCAGACGATCGGATCCGGC
>JACRCT010001238.1 GCA_016218885.1 Deltaproteobacteria bacterium
AAGAACACCGCACCACTGCCGGCGAACGGCTCGACGTAGACCTTGTGGGTCGGGATGAGCTTCACCAGCCGCGCCGCGAGCCGCTTCTTTCCCGCCGGTGAGCCCCAGATGGTCTTGACGATGGGCTCGCACGCGGCGGGCGTGCCGCGCGGCAGCTCGAGTTGAACGGGCTCGGCACGCATCTCATGAGCCGGCGCCTTCTTGCCCAGGAACGCCCGCGCACGCGCGAGCACATCGTCGGTCTGGAACATCACTCCTCCTTCGCGCCGCTCACGTCGCGGGGATCCACGCCCCAGGTCAGCGCCTCTTCCGCCTTGCGAACGCCGTCGCGGAACGCGGGGGTGTTCATGTCGGAAGGCCAGGGAGCGTTGCCCGGCGTCTTCGCAGCGCCACTCGACTTCTTCGCCGGCACCCGCAGCCCCTCGATCTCCTTCGCCAGCTTCGCGAGCGCCTTGTCCAGGTCCCCGGGGTTCTCGGCGAAGGCGCCACTCCCGCCGGCCCCCGCCACCGGCGAGATCTCCTTCTCGCTCTGGTCGGCGGCCGTCGTGAGGTCGTCCATGGGCTTGTCGCCCTCGGACTTCGAGGGGCCCCAGGCGGTAAGCACCTCGACCTGGACCTTCTCGCTCTCGGTGTCCTCGGCGTTGAGCTTGGCGAGCGTCGCCACGGCGCCATGGATTGAGGCCTTGAGGGCCAGCAGGCGAGGCGCGGCGGTCTCGGGCTTCTCCTGGGCCGCCTTGCGGATCTCTTCCACCGCGTAGGCCACGAAGGTCCCGAGTGGCATCCGCTTCTTCGCGGGCGAGGGCTGCAGCTCCCCCACCACCTGGTCGATGGCCGTGGTGATCTTCTCCAGCATCGTCTTCGTCTCCACCGTGTTCCTCCTGCCGGCCTCGCCGGCGTCAGTGCTGCTCTTTGGCCGGCGACCAGATGGTCCGGCCGTCGGGTTCCCAAGGGATGCCGTCCAGCTCGCAGCGCAGGTACCGCGGCAAGTGGTCGAGCACGCGCTGGAGGCCCCAGCCGAGGTCGCCACGCAGGCGTCGAAGGAGCTGCTCGCAGACGGCGAAGCGCCGCTTGATCTCGTCGCCAGTCGGCCGCGACAGGTCCTCGGCGAACGACTGCGCGATGGCGCTCTCGAACGCGACCACCACGTGCGCTACCTGCTCCTCGCTCACGAGATCGAGAAAGACCCCAGCCATCACTCACACCTCCGCGACGATGGTGCTGCGGCACTGCCCATGGAGCGGGGGCGCGCTCACGCCCGCCGCCTCGAGCTGCTTGTTCGAAAGCCCGTCCGAGTAGGAGCCGACGGCGTCGCGCTCCCCGAAACCCGCCTCGTCCACGCGCGCGACGGTGCGCCTGCGGTCGCCGCGCTCGTAGAAGAGGACCTCGTTGCCGTCCTCGTCGGCACCGACCTGGATGAAGGGCTGGGTCTCGCGAATGAGCTCAGGGTCGCGCGCCCGCTCCCCCTTGCGGAACCGATCCATCGCCTTGGCGACGGTGAAGACCCGCCCGTGCATGAAGCGGCAGACCTCGGAGGTCACCTCGTCCAGTACCGCTTCGAAGCGGTACTGCTCGATCCCTGCCTCCTCGAAGGCTGCGAGCTCGGTGGTGGTCCGCGCTCGGTTCGCGAAGACCATCGACACCATGTCCCAGTAGGCGCGGCTCCGCGTGAGGCCCTGCTCCGCGAGCGAGGTCGAGAGCGCCTCGGAGATGTCGTCGCGCCCCACCCCACCCTCGATGCCGGAGGCGACGATCTCGCGCGCCCTTTTGCTGAAGGCCTCGCGACGCCGCCCGTACTCGTCCCGCACGAAATTGCCCTGGCTCTCGCGCACGAACCTTGCGATGCGCTCGTCGGTCCGGCTCAGGTCCGTGCCGATGCTCAGCTCGAAGCGGCGGACGGTCGCCTTCTTCGAAGCGCGGACCACCCGGTCGGCCTCGACCTCGAAGACCTGGTTGACCTGTGGAAGCACCTGGGTCGCCAGCGACTCGAGCGCCTGGCGGGACGCACGGATGACTTCGCCGTGAGCCTCGCCGGAGAGGTGTGGCCAGTCGACGTCCAGCTCCCGGATGGCGCGGCGAAGGGCGTCTGCCTCGGCACTGCGCGTGACCCCGCGCAGGGCGCTGGAGAGCCGCTGCACGATGGTCAGGAAGTCGGTGCGGTCGAGCGGGTCGAGCGCCTTGGTCACGTCCACCCGGTAGACGTCACGCAGAATGGCCTCGGCGGCCTCGGCGCCTTCCCTGAAGACCTCGCACAGCTCACCGGCCATGACCGACCTCCGGCTCGAGCCACGAGCGCAGCTCCTCGGCGGGCACCCGGACGACCTCGGCTTCCTCGCGCTTCGCCTCCGCGAACCGCTCTCCGGCTTCGCTCGCCTCCGCGCGGCGGAGCACGTCCCGGAGCTGCAGCAGGCGCTTGGCCTCGGCCACGAGGTCAGCCGGGGGCGCGCGCCGCCGACGCTTCAACGCCTCGGGAGGGACCAGGGGCCTGGGGGCGGGCTGCTCCTGCTCGACCTCGGGGCCAACGAGCGGGCTCTGACCCTCGGGGCCAATGGGTACGCCCGCAAGAGTGAGCGGCACCGGCTGCTTCACCCAGGGCGACGAGATCTTCTTGAACTCGCGGTTGAAGACGTCGCCCGCGAGCTGGCGACCTTCCTCGGGCGTGAGGATGTTGGCGTTGACCAGCCCGCGGACGATGTCGGCCATGGTCGCCGGGTCGCGCGTCACCGGGGCGTTCGAGCGGAACCGCCAGAAGCGGATCCCCATGTCCGCGAGGATCTTGCGGTTGATGATGAAGTCGAACTCCTCGCGCTCGGGCTGGAAGACCTGCGTCTCGGCGAAGCCCAAGGCGGCGTCGGCAGTCGACCGGTTGAAGTCGCGGATGTCACCGCGGAGCAGTCGCGGCAGTCGGAACGACTGGCCGACCTTGTCGATGTTCCGCTCGTCGTAGTTCTGGAAGAGAGCGTCCTGCTGCTGGGCACTCGTTAGCGGCTTGAGCTCGATCTTGAGCCGGCCCGTGTGCTCGATGTTGCCGCCGCTGCCCGCGGGCTCCGCCTCGAGGATGAGGATCTTGTGGAAGTTCCGCTTCCCTCGGATGTGGTTCTCGATGAAGTTCTCGATGCGCGGGATCGACTGCGCGGAGAGGCGCCCGCCGGAGACGAGCAGGGCGAGCGGGGGCACGCTCTTGTTCTCGAAGTAGAGGAAGTTCACCTCTTCGGCCTGGCGCGAGCCGAGGACGGCCAGGAGGTTCCCGATCCAGCGCGGGGTGCCGTAGGCGCTGCGCGGGTTGTGGAGCTTGAAGTGGAGGATCTCGGTCGCCGGGCCGTCGCTCGGATCGGCGGCCTGCAGCTCCTCGACCGAGCGGTACACGCTGCCGTTGCTGCGCGAGACCACGCGCGGGTCGCCGAACTCCTTGAAGAAGACGGTCTGCGCCTCGAACACCTGCACGTAGCGGCGGAAGCGTCGCCGGACCTTCACGACGTCGAAGGCCAGCTCGGAGATCTTCACCTTGGCTTCGACCTCGACGAACTCGCGGTCGAGCGGCAGCAAGCGCACCGTGAAGCCGGGGATGTAGACGAACTGGACGATCTCGCCGGCGCCGTTGCGCAGCACCTCCCAGTAGCCGTTGCCGAGCGTCTCGGTGTCCTGACGGATCCTACGCCGCAGGGTCACGAAGGAGATGTCGACGCAGCAGAAGTCGAAGAAGGTCTCCAGGCGCGACTTCTCCTCCCGCATCAGCTCGGCGACCTCCTTCTTCCGCACGGCGATCTCCTCCTGCTTCGGGGTGGCGGTTGAGCTGTCGCCGGCGTGCCGGCGCTCGATGCAGATCGCGTTGGCGATGTGCTGGTCGGCGTCGTCTGCCTCGAGGTCCAAGACGGGCTCGAAGCGGTGGCCGAAGGCGTCGATGTTGGTGACGTAGGCGTCGATGTTCTGTCGCAGCGAGTTCGAGTTCTCGAGCAGGGCGCAGAGCGTGTCAGGGTCGTAGGGAGGCGCGATTGCGCCGGCGCCCACAAACACGTGCTCGACGTCGTCCACGCCGGGGACGACGTTCGAGTCCGCGGCGGGACTCCCGCCGATCAGGTGCGCCTTCACGAGAGGGACCACCTCGGCGAAGGCCTCGGCCGCGCTGTCGATCGCCCGGGGCTCCATCACCACGCTCGCTCGTCGAAGCCGGCGAAGACTGCCTTGGGCTCGCCGGAGGTGAACGCGGTCACACGCACGCGGAGGAACTCGATCGTCTCGGGGACCTCGATGGCGCCTGGCGCGGTGACCGCCGGGCCGATGGGGAAGTACTCGTCTCCGGCGAGGGTCCCCTCGAGCTGCAGCGTGGCGACGAAGGTGCCGAAGACCTGGACGGTCTTGCTGCGGAAGCGGAACACGACCGAGGGCGCGCCGACGCCGACCGCCGCAGGGACCTTGAGCGCGAACTTCTCGGGCCGAGCCATCAGCGGCCTCCCTTCGTTGGCGCAGTCGACGGATGCACCACCGCCACGAGGCCGCCCGCGGCCAGGAACGACAGGGACCGGACGACCAGGCCCTCTGCCTCCCGCCGGGCAGCCGTGGCCCGTCGCGCCTCCTCGAGCGTGTCGGCCGAGACGGCGAAGCCATCGAGCGCCCGCGGGCGGTCGGCGGCCTTCGCTTCGGGCGCGATCTCGAGGACGCGCACCTGGTGGTTCATCGCCTGCTCCAAACGCAATGAGCCCCGGCAGGGAGGCGTGTGGCCTCCGCACCGGGGCTCGAGTCTCTCGACAACCCCAACAGCGACCTGGCTGGTCTTCGCCTACAGCTCGTCGAGCTTCTTGGTCTGCTCGACCTTCACGTCGCAGACCCGACCGTTCTGGAAGCTCACGGTCACCTTGCCGAAGAAGGCGCTTCCCGCGAGCCGCTCGAAGAACCGCAGCAGTCGCTCGATGGGGCTGCGCACCTCGACATCCCTCGCCACGCTCATTCCGTTCATCCGATCACCCGTACGCCGATTTCCGGCATGTTGCCCGGCAGTTCACCGCGCTCTTTGCGGCACGCGAGCGCCACCGCCCAGAAGCGGTCCGCGTGCCCTCTACCGACTTCGTCTCGCTCGACTTCGAAGGACGGCTTACCGGTCGGGGTCAGCCGCCGCTTCACGCTGTGAGTCTGCGCCACGAGCTCGCGGTCCTTCGGCAGCACCACGTCCTTGCGCTGCAGGAGGATCTTGAAGTCGTTGGCCCAGACCTCCTTTGACTCGTTCGTGAACGTCTCGGGCACGACCTGCGCGTAGTCGCGCTGGAGGTTCTCTGCGAGGTGCATGCCGATGCCGTTCTGGTCGATTGACAGGCGCGCGATCGGCAGCGACTCGAGCATCCGCCGCAGATCCGCCTCCTGCTCCGAGAAGGGGACGCGGTCGTAGCTCTTGAGGAGCCGGCACTCCTTCTTGCCACCGGCCTCGTCGAAGATCGCGAGCTCGGACAGGTCGCGCTTGCGGCCGACGTCGAAGCCCGCGACCAGCCGTCCCTTGGGCTCGGCGAGCGCCGGGAAGTCGTCGGCGAGTACCAGGTCGTCACTCGTCGCCGGGAGGATCAGCTCGTAGGTGAAGAACGAGTAGCTCTCGTCGCAGTAGGCCAGCTCGAACTCCTGCTGGAAGTCCTCGAGGAGGAGCGAGTCAAGCTGGTCCTGGATGTCCTTGGTCCCGAACCGCCGCACCCGGTCCTCGGTCGTCATCAGCGGCGCGTCCTTCGCGGCGGCGACCACGTCAGTGCAGAAGAAGCGGCACAGCCACCAGGGCACCTGCTGGCGCCAGTAGGCGCGGTAGGGCCGCAGCTCCTGCTTGGCGATCTCCCAGAACACGCCGCGCCGGCCGAGCGGGGAGGAGCACCCCGTGAGCTGGCCCCGCGAGCGCAGGATGAGCGCGGTCGAACCTTTGTAGACCTCGCGGTCGTTGCCGTAGTGGGCGAGCTCGTCGAGGTAGAGGTCGCCCTTCTTGCCGCGGGGCGCCTTGGACGGGTTCGAGATGATTCGCGAGACGCGCTTCGATGCGCCGTTCGAGAGGAAGCCGAGCTCGGTCTTGGAGTCGGTGACGAGCTTCTTGCGGAAGGCGAGGGGCAGCTCCTCGGCGATCTGGCGCGCGTAGTTCACCTTTTCCTTCGCGTCCTCGAGGTTGTAGCTGACCATCACCGAAGTGTGCGCTTCGCGCAGATGGCAGCGCGCCACCGCCTCGCACGCGAAGAGGAACGAGAATCCGACCTGCCGCGCCTTCTCGACCCAGCGGTACTTCCCCAGCGAGGAGAGGAACGCGGCCTGGTAGGGCTCGAAGACCAGCGGCTCCTCGTTGTAGTGGCCGACGCCGGTGAGGAAGCCGAGCTCGGTGCCGAGCCAGTCCAGCAGGTCCTCCTCGGTGCGCTTCACGACGACGAGGGGGGCAGCAGCCCTTGGCGAAGGTATGGAACTTCCGGTGATTGCCGCCTTGCCTTCGTTTCCGGCCAGAGCCTCACTGTGCTCGGACCCTTCGCAAGGAGCTGAGCCATGGCCGCCTTCACCAACACCGTCCGCCGCCCGCCCCGAACCCTCACCGAGATCGAGCAGGCCCGGCTGCTCAAGGTCACCGGCGAGCACCGGGACGGCTTCCGCGACCACGTCATCTTCGCCTTGGCGCTGGGGACCGGGCTTCGCGAGCACGAGATCGCCGCGCTGGATGTCGGCGACGTGCTCCTCGAGGACGGGCGAATCCGCCGCCGCCTCTCGCTGCGCACCTTCAAGCGCTCCACCACCGAGCCCGCGCCGCAGGAGGTCTTCCTGCCCGACAGCCTCTGGTACAAGCTCGCGAAGTTCGTCAGCTGGAAGCGCAGCCGCGGAGAGAGCCTCGATCCCCACGCGGCGCTCTTCGTCTCGCGGCGCCACGACCGCATCGCCACGCGGACCCTGCGCCACCTCTTCCGCGTCTGGCAGGAGCGCGCCGGCTTCGACCGGTTCTTCAGCTTTCATGCACTCCGGCACTCGAGCCTGACCAACGCGTACCGCGCCACGCGCGACATCCGGCTCGTCCAGCGGATCGCCCGCCACAAGAGCGTGGAGACCACCACCATCTACGCCGAGCCGACCGACGAGGACATCCTCCGCGCTGTGCGCGAGTTGCCCTGCTGAAGGGGCGGCGGCCTTCGCCACCGCGTCCAATTCGCTGGACGTGGATTTCCAATTCCTCGGGGACCACGTTCCGGGCACTTGGATGCCCTCGTCCATTTCCTCGCCCGTGGCCCGGTGCGGGACGGCAGTAGGTGACGCCGGCGCGCGCTTGCAGATCGGGGGATCACTCCCACCCCTGCCTACATCCGCCGCACCCGTGCCTACCTTGCCTACCTCTGGCTCCCCGGCCGTATCGCGCGCACGGTGGCCGCACGTCGCGTTCGGTGCGCCGCGTGGGGCTCCGGCGGGACCCGCGCACAACGGCGCGCCCGTTGGCGCCCACGGCGCGCCAGGCTCGCAAGCGCAGGCCGATGCGTGATTCGCCATGGCGGGCGCCGCGGGGTCGCCCACCGTCGCGCCGTCCCCAGGAAAGCGGCAGTCCGGGTTCGCCCCGGTGGCCGGTGCCGCGAGCGCAAGCCCGCGGAATCCGGTGGCCGCAGCCGCCCGGACTGCCGCTTTTCTTGAGACCCGGCAATCGCCGGGCGGCTCAGTGAACCGATCCGCCATCGGCGTCCTCTCCGGCCATTTCCGTCACCGTGCCCGAGAGCTCGGGCGTCATCGCTTCCATCTGCGTCCGCAGCCGCTGGTGGCGCTGCTGGATGGCATCGAGCGTGAGCCCGCCTTGCAACTCCTGGCGCGAGTCCGCGTTCCCGAGCATCAGCTCCTTCAGCCGCACGAGCCGATCGAGGTCGGCGGGGCTGTCGAAGCGGACCTTGCCCTCGTCGACGGCCTTCTGGAACCCGGTGATGTAGCCGTCCACTATCTGAACCACGTCCGCAGTGCCGAGCGCGCGCGCCTCTGCGGTGCGCTCG
>JACRCT010001239.1 GCA_016218885.1 Deltaproteobacteria bacterium
CGGGTGGAATCGACGCCATGGTGGCGGTGATCAGCGCCCTGGGGATCGGGCCGACCTCCGCGGTCGCCAAGATCGCCGAGATGGCTCTCGCCGTCGGGGGCATGGTCGCCGGGGCGGTGGTGCTGGGGGCGCTCCTGGCAAGGTTGGGTCGGAGAGTGCGCAGGCTCGCCCCTGCTGGCGCACTCGCGGGCTTGCTGCTCTGGCTGCTAGCCGAGGGGGCGCAGCTTGCGGTAGGCGTGCCGGCGGCAGGACGAGTTTTTTCGGCTGTGTGGCTGTTCGGAGTGCTCGTCGCTTGGGGCGCGATGCTGGGCTTGGTGATCGAGAGGACCGCCCCGCGATCGGGCGACGAGCGCGAGGAAAGGGCGCGCAGGCGCTTTCTCGAGGTCGTGGCAGCGGCGGCGGTCGCGGTCTTCGGGCTCGCCGTGGGGCTCGGCCGGGCGGTCGGAAAGCGGGAGACCGAACGGGGCGTGGGAGGCTCGGCAGGAGCAGGAGCCATCGGCCTGGAGGCCACCAGTGGTGGTCCCGCGGCCTCGCCCTCGCCCGAGGTGCTCGCAGCTCGCCCTCCCGCGGCTTCCGGGACGCGTCCCGAGCTCACCGAGACCGACGAGTTCTACCGCATCGACATCAACCTCGCGCCACCGCGCCTGGACGGAGCGAGCTGGAGGCTGCGGGTCGATGGGCTGGTCGATCATCCTCAGGAGCTGGCCCTCGCCGACCTGCGCGCGCTGCCCGCGCAGAGCCAGGTCATCACCCTGGAGTGCATCTCCAACCGACTGGGCGGCGACCTCATCAGCACCGGGATCGTGACGGGGGTGCCGCTGCGCGATCTCCTGGCCCGCGTCGGCCGGCGTCCCACGGCTCGCTGGGTGTTCCTGGAGTCGGCGGATGGCTACTACGAGACCGTCGAGCCGCAGGACGTCGAGGACCCTCGGACCTTGCTGGTGTGGGCCTTGGGCGGCGAGCCGCTGCCGGCCGAGCATGGCTTCCCGCTGCGCATCTACATCCCCGATCGCTTTGGGATGAAGCAGCCGAAGTGGCTCACCCATCTCGAGGCGACCGATCGCCCGCGGCCGGGGTACTGGGTCGAGCGCGGGTGGAGCGCGCAGGCGCGGGTGCAGACGACCTCGGTCATCGACACCGTGGGAACCTCGATGAGGGTGGGGGAGGTCGAGGTCCTGCCGGTCGGTGGCATCGCCTACGCCGGAGCGAAGGGCATCAGCAAGGTGGAGGTCCAGGTGGATGACGGGCCCTGGTTCGAGGCGCGGCTGCGCACCCCGCCGCTGAGCCCTCTCTCCTGGGTGCAGTGGCGCTTCGACTGGCCTTACCGCGGCGGGCGGCACACGTTCCGGGCCCGGGCCTGGGACGGCGCGGGCAGGCTGCAGCCTGTGGAGATGCGCGGTCCGCGGCCGGACGGGGCCACGGGCATCTTCGAGCTCACGACCCACGTGTGAACGCGCATCTGCTCGGTCTGGAGGAGGATCGCGCTCGCGAGCCCCGGGGTGGCTGACAGAGGTCGTGCTCACCTGGTTGGGAGAGGGGCAGGGGAGAGGGCCTCGATCCAGTCCAGGTCTCCTCGAGGGGCGACCGCCGCGTCGATTTCGGTTCCTTCCTCCAATGAAGAGCGGGATTTCGCTCGACGGGTCCCTCGGCGGATGCAAGGAATGCCTTCGGAATGCTCGCTTCTGCCCTGCAGTGGCGAGGAACCCACCGCCCGCGAGGAGGCCACAAAGACCATGCTCAAGCACAACACGTACTTTGAAGGGAAGGTCCAAAGCGTCGGCTTCGAGAGGAACGGCCGCCGTCTGACCGCCGGAGTCATCGACGTCGGCGAGTTCCACTTCGGCACCGAGGCGCCGGAGCGGATGACCGTGATCTCCGGCGAGCTGTGGGCCAAGCTCCCTGGCGCCTCCGAGCATCGCGCCTTCCCGGCGGGCACCGCGTTCGAGGTCCCGTCCAAGAGCGGCTTCGATGTCAAGGCCCACGCCCCGGTCGCCTATCTCTGCGAGTTTCTCTAAGCGAGGCGAGCGGAGCGCTTCTCGTCTTGCCGACGCCTTCCTGGCGGGTGAGCAAGCCTCATCCCGCTCGCTTTTCGTACTCGAGAGCCCGCGAAAAGCATCTTCGTGCTAGTCTCCCGCCGCCTCGGACGTCGATGACCTCGGCTCCGTGCGCCATTGGGACCGGGAGCGCTTGCAGGCTCGCAGAGCGAGCATTAGTGCAGGGACCTGGAAGGTCGGTGCCTCGGAACTCCTGGCGCTTCTCCGAGGCAGCGGCCGTGTGTTCGATAGAGCGGGCCAGCGTGGCCGGAGCCGGGAGAGGAAAGCAGACGTGCAACGTCGATTTACCGTCCCCGAGACACAGCATTTCCTCCGCTTGGTGGATGCGGAGCTCAGCCGACCCTGCACGGTGGTGCTCGTATGTGGAGCAGCCGTGGTGCTGGGTTACTGCCCTGACCACGCCTGCTCGGAGCTCGAGCTGTGGTCCACCACCGACAGCGTCTTCTGGACCGCCGCCGAGCGAGCCGCCGAGAAGATCTCGCGGCCGATACGCGTGCGCCAGGCGATGGCCGGCGAGCCCCGCTACCCGTTCGAGGACCGGCTCTGGCCCCTGAAGATCGAGGGGCTGCGCCACCTCGAGGTGCTCATCCCCGAAGCCCACGATCAGGTGCTGCTCAAGGCGGCGCGCGCCGAGCCGCTGGATCTCGTCACCGAGATTCACCGCGCGAATCCTCTCTCGCTGGGCACGCTCGGTGAGCGCTACCACGAGATGGAGCGCCACGTGGCGGGGCCCCGGTCGCGCTTCCGCGACAACTACCTCGCCCTGGTCGCCAAGCTCTTCGGCGAGGGGCGCAAGAACGAGGTCGAGAAGCGCCTGAACGGCAAGAAGTAGGGTTCGCGGGCCGAGCCCGGACTGCCTGAGCTTGGCTTGGCTACTGCCTTGCGGTCGTGCTCGCGCCTCCGCTGCGCAGGCGGGGAACCGTCGACTCCGACGAGCTCGGCCGGGCGAGCGAATTCGCCGGGCCGTCCCAGGCACCGTGCGCCCCATGTTCGATCGGCGGGTGAGTCCGACGATCTGCCTATCGAGCGGAGTGGCACGTGGGCTGGACCTCAAGGGGGAGGCCTGACGGTCGGGGGAAGGCTCTGAGCGTCCGGTCGCCGGAAGGATGGAGGTCGAGACCTTCACTTCTGGGCTTCGCGGGCGGGACGGCGCCACGCCCCGGGGGGAAGGCGCCGCGTGGCTCGCGCCTCGGCGATCCGGCCGCGAGGTCTCCCGAACTCCGACTCTTCCTTCGAGCACGGCCAAACCGGCGACTCTGGTGACTGCACGCTCGACCTCGCGGCCCTGGAAGCCGCACTTACTGACGTTCCATCGAGGTTCGGCAGACTGCGCCTGCAGCCAACCTGGCGCGAGCTCGCGAAGGATGAACTCTCGGTAGAACGCTCGTCAGACCTCACGGAGCGCGCAGCCCAGCGTCAGCGCCCTCGGCCTGCTCGACCCTAGGGGCTCAGCGGAACCGCCGGAGCCTCTCTAGGCTACTTGGAGGAGAGCATCTCGACGTGGCAGGCCCAGCTCAGGGTCGTCGCGGCGACCCCAGTGACTCGCGCTTGGAGTGTGTTGGTGTTCAGGGACAGATCGGCTATGGCGCCGCCCGCGCTTTGCGCGCGGACGGTGGTGACCGGGGCGCTCCAGGCGGCGGCTCCGGGCCCGTTGACGAAGGCCCCCTGCCACTCGTAGGCGGCGTGCACCGTGCCGTCGTCGCTGGAGCCGACGACCCGCACCCGCAGCTCGCCGTTGGACGTCTCCGGCACCTGGTACTCGAAGATGCTGGCGGGGGTCGCGTCGGTGGTGGTGCGCCGGTAGACCTGGTCGACGAGCTTGCCGGAGCCAGCGAAGAGGTTGTCTGAGAGCTGCAGGCGAGCGTTCTTGTTGACCGTGAAGCGGACCGGCGAGTTGTTGTAGGGGATCTCGGCGGGATCGGGCGAGTAGTTGGAGCCGCTGAAGTCGTTGCCCGCAACCACGGCGCTGGGCATTCCGCTGTGGTTGTCGGACATCGTCACCTGGATGCATCGAGCCGAGGGATTGGCGTCGGCGGCGAAGGTGTTGCCAGCGAGCGTGACGCCCTCGGCCTCCACGGCGATGCCCGAGGTGGCGGCGGAGCCGCCGGAGTTGTTGTCGGCGAAGTAGACGCCTTCCACGAGGAAGTTGCGGACCTCCGCGTAGTTGGAGGAAGAGCTGCCCAGGACGGCGATGCCGCTCTCTACCGCCTGGCGGACCGTCCCGCCGACGATGCTGACGTTCTTGAGGGCACTGGCGTCGGATAGGGCTCCGCCGGCGACGGCGACCCGCAGGCCGTTCGCCGCGACGTTGGAGGCGCGGAAGAGGCAGCCGGCGAACTTGACGTTCTGGTAGCGCGCGCTGCTCGGGCTGCCGGCGGTTCCCGTGAGCACCACGTTGTTGGCCTGGCCGGTCAAGGAGCACGGCTCGTCGTAGTACTCCTGGGTCATCATGATGTCGGTGATCACGTGGTTGGCGGCGGTGGCCAGTGGCTCGACCCTGAGGGAGTTCTGGGCGCCGACGTAGTGGTTGTTCTGCAGGTAGAGGCCGTCGACGCTGTGCACCAGGATGTGGGCCGCGGTGCAGTTCAGCTCGGTGTTGCCCGACTTCCTGGCCCCGACGAACTCGTTGTCGCTCACATGCATGCCCCCGCCCGGCGAGTAGGCCGTCCCCTCGTCGGTGCCCTGCAGCCGCAAAGTGGCCGCCGCGTTCTGCGTGCGCCGGCCGTTGGAGAAGCGGTTCATGGTGATGGTGGTGGTGCTCGCGCGGTAGCAGTCGATGTGGATTGAGAAGTCCTGGATGACGCAGCTGTGGATGAGGGTGTTGGTGGTCCGGTAGAGCTTGATGGCTGCTGTGGCGTTGGCGGTGTTGGAGGACATCAACAACAGGCTCTCGAACTCGGTGTCGGACACGCGCACCGTGTCCGTGTAGTCGCCGACGTCGAACAGGAGCGTGTCGCCGGTGATCTTCGCGCCCCGGCCCGCCGGGCCTCGGAAGCCCAGGCCGCTGAAGGGCACCCGGATCGAGGTCTGGACGAGGTAGGTGCCGGTAGGGAAGTAGACCTCCACCCCGGTGCCGTTGGGCGCGGCCCCCGCAAGGCTTCCGGCATGGTCCACGGCGGCCTGGATGGCCGCGGAGTCGTCGGTGGTCCCGTCACCCTTGGCGCCGAAGTGCCGGACGTTGACGGTCGGCGACTCTACGGTGAGCTGGCTCTGCAGGTCGGCGATGGCTGTGGAGTGGCTGGTGAGCTGGCTGCCCTGGTCGGCGATGGAGGACTCGTGGTTGGTGACCCGGGTGTTCAGGTCGGTGATGGCTTGCTGATGCTCAGCGGCCGTCTGCGGGAGCGACAGCAGGCCCTGAATCTCGGCGGCCTGGGTGGTGAGGGTCGCCGCCAGCTGCGCGGTGGTGCTCTGCAGCGCCGCCACGTCCTCACCGCGCGCCACTTGCCCGGCTCCGGTCCCCAGGTCGGCGCTGATGACCTCGTCCTGGATGGAGATGCCGGTCCCGGCGCTGTAGGCGACGATCGTCCCCGAGGTGCGCTCGCAGCCAGCTGCGGCGAGGCACAGTCCACATACGACGAGCGCACGGGCGAGCTTCGTGGCAGCAAGGTTCACGCCGACCTCCAAGGGGACTGACGGGGAGGAGAATCAATAGCACGGGTAGGAGGCGAGGTTCCAAGACGCCGCCTTCCTGGGTGCTCTCGACCAGCTGATGTTCGAGCCCGTCCCTCCCAAGCGGGAGCGCTGCCGCGTCTCCAGTCGTTGCGGTCCGCACCGGCGACACTCCCCCGAACGAGCGGGCCCGCTTCCCGCGCTCCCCGGTCACGGTCGTCGACGCCGGCAGCCGAACGCAGGCGCTGGCGCTCAGGACCATCGCGACTCGCAGTTTTCCTGACACGTCTCTAGTCTTGCGCGCCGACGCGAAGACTCCGGCTCGATCGTTCGAGGTCCACCGATGCCTATTCGTCTCCCTCCCTGCCTTTTGGTGCTCGCGCTGCTCGGCTGCGGCGATCCGACGCCGGGGTCGCCCGCCCCCGACGCAGAGGCCTCGGACAGCGGGTCGAACAAACCGGATGCGACGTGGATCCCATCCGATGCCGGGTCGCCGGCGGACGCCGCCGTCCCCGGACCGGACGCCGCGGCGGGGGTCGACGCGGCCGGCCCCAGTGCCTGGGCGCAGGTGTTGGCCAGCCCGCAAACCGACGACGCGCTGGCGATCTCGATCGTGCCCGAGGGCGGGATAGTGGTCGCCGGCTACAGCGGCTCGGACGCCTTGGTGGCGCGGCTGCGTGACGACGGCGAGCTCCTCTGGC
>JACRCT010001246.1 GCA_016218885.1 Deltaproteobacteria bacterium
CCTGCCAAGTACCTGGTCTTCCCGCGCATCGTGGCGGGGATGCTCATGTCGCCGGTCCTGTGCATGGTCTTCGACGGCGCGGGCTACTTCGGGACCTGGTTCATCTCCATCGTCGTGGAGGAGCTCTCGGAGGGCACCTTCCTGAGCAAGACCCGGGTCTGGGTCGACCCGGAAGATGTCTACCTGGGGCTCATCAAGAGCGTCTTCTTCGGCGTGCTCATCTCGCTCATCGCCTGCTACAAGGGCTTCAACGCCACCGGCGGCGCCAAGGGAGTGGGCAAGGCCACCACCGAGGCGATGGTTCTGACCGCAGTCTCCGTCTTCGTCCTCGACTACCTGCTCAACCTCATCTTCATCCCCATGCTGTTTCCCTACGCGCCCTGAAGAGGCGAGAAGGGTCAGGGGAAGGGAGCGGGCCGCCGCGGCGATGTCTCCGACTCACGCGGTCGGGCCGGGAGGCTTGAGCGTGGCGTTGACCGCGGCGAGCAGCTCGTCGGCCTCGAAGGGCTTCTTGAGCACCTGGGAGGCTCCGAAGGTCTTCGCCAACTTGAGGTAGCCCTCGGGGCTGAGGCGGCCACCGCCGGACATGGCGACGACCGGAAGCTCGGGACGGGAGCGGTGGAGGTTTCGGATCAGCTCGATGCCCTCGACGTTCGGCATGATGATGTCGGTGATCACCACGTCGACCGGCTGAAGCCCAAGGACCTTGAGCCCCTCTCCGCCATCGCCAGCTTCGACCGTGGTGTGGCCCGCGCGCTCCAGGACGCGCCGGACCGCGAAGCGCAGGGACGGTTCGTCGTCAATGATGAGAACGCATGCCATGGCAACAGGCCTCGATGTGATGCAACCAAGAACTGCGGAGCTCGAATCGGATAAGCATCCCCGTCCCATCAGGTGTCCAGGGGCGGGGCGCTTCCACGGATGCGAGAGGAGTGCCAAAGCATGAAGGTCTGCTACTTCCTCCCGGACCGGGAACACTCGGCGGGTCGCCGAAGCCATCTTCGAAGCCCTCGGCTGTGACAAGGAGCTGCGGCCGATAAGCGAGGTGGACGGCCTGACCGGATACGACATGGTCGTCCGCATGCCGAGGACCTGCGTAGGGCAGAGAAGCTGGCGGCGGCGACGGTCCACGTGGCGCCCGCTTTCATGATGTGGGCAGATCCCTGGCGAGCACCGAGGCGATCGCAGCGAGGAACTCTTCGGTCCCGAATGGCTTCCTGAGCACCTTCGCGGCTCCGAAAGCTTCCGCCAGCTTGAGATAGCCCTCGGGCTCGAGGCGCCCGCCGCCCGAGATGGCGATGATGGGAAGCTCCGGGTGGGTGCGCTGCAGGCCCTGGATGAGCTCGAGCCCCTCCACCTCCGGCATGATGATGTCGGTGACGACCAGCTCCACCTTCTGCTGCTGCAGGGCCTTCAGTCCCATCCGACCGTTGGAAGCCTCGATCGCCTTGTGGCCGGCCCGCTCGAGGGAGCGGCGGAGCACGGAGCGCATGGCATCGTCATCGTCGATGATCAGGATGCGAGGCACGGTCAGAACCCCTGCTCTTGGAAGAAGAGGAGTTGGCGGACGGCCTCGACTAGCTCCTCGCTCGTGTTCGGCTTCTGCAGCAAGCCGCGGACCCCGGACCGTCGCATCTCGGCCCGCTGCTCGTCTGTCAGGTAACCGGAGTGCAGCAGCACTGGCAGGTCGTCCCGTAGCTTGAGCACCTCGCGTGCGACCTCCAGGCCGGAAGTCCCAGGCATGTTCAGGTCGGTCAACACCAGGTCGTACTGGTCGGGGTTGGCCCAGAAGGCCTCCAGGGCCTCTGCAGGGCGGGTGAACGCCTCCACCCGGTAGCCTCGCCGCTCCAGCAGCCGGCGAGCGGGACGCTGCAAGGGCTCCTCGTCCTCGAGGTAGAGGATGCAGTATCGGCCTTCATGGGCCTCGGAGGGGTGCCTGGCACTCAGATCGGCGGCGTCCGCGACGGCTGCCGGGAAGAGCAGCCGGATGGTCGTGCCCTGGCCCGGCTGGCTCGCGACGTCGATCGCCCCCTGATGGCCCAGCATGATGCCGTGCACCACCGAGGGCCCGAGGCCGGTGCCCTGGCCGGGGGGTTTGGTCGTGAAGAACGGATCGAAGATGCGTCCCAGCGTCGCAGCCTCGATGCCCTGGCCGGTGTCGCGCACCGAGAGGCAGGCGTAGAGGCCTGGCCGGGCCCCGGTCAGACGCCTGGCTCCTGCGGCGTCGAGCAAGACGCTCGAGAGGCTCAGCTCGATGCGCCCCCGTCGGCCCTCCAGCGCATGCCAGGCGTTGGTGCACAGGTTGAGCAGCGCTTGCTGGACCTGGATAGGGTCGGCCAGGACGGAGGGCGTCTCTTCGGCGACGGCCAGGTCCAGCTCCACGCTGGCAGGCAGGGTCGAGCGCAGCAGCCGGCACGACTCCTCGATCACCGGCGTCAGCGTCAGGACGCGACGGGCCGAGGCGTGGCGCTGGCTGAAGGTGAGGATCTGCTCGACCAGGCTCTTGGCCCGTCCGCTCGCCTTGCGGATCTCGTCCAGGCTCTCGAGCGCCAGATGGCCCGGCCCCACGTCCTGGACGGCCAGCTCGGCGTTGCCGAGGATCGACCCGATGATGTTGTTGAAGTCGTGGGCGATGCCACCCGACAGGTGCCCGAGCGACTCCATCTTCTGCGCCTGGCGCAGCTGTGCCTCGAGCTGCAGGCGCTCGGTGAGGTCGCGCGTCACCAAGATGAACCGCGTGGGGGCACCGTCGGGGCCATTGACCGCGGCGGCGTTGATGTCGGCGACGAAGGTCGAGCCGTCCTTGCGCGCGAGGGTGAACTGGGCGTCCCTGACGCTTCCCTCGCTGACCAGCCGCTTTTGCTGGCGGCGCGCTTCGTCGACGTAGTCGGCGGCCACCCAATCCAGGACCCCCCTTCCCAAAAGCTCCTCAGGCGCCGCGTGCCCGAACAGCTGGACCGCTCGAGGAGACACGAAGAGGATCTTGCCCTCGAGGTCGGTGACCGTGATGGCATCCGGTGAGGCGCTGGCCAGCGTGCGGTACAGCTCCTCGCTGGCACGCAGGCGCTCCTGGCTGCTGTGGTGCGCGATGGCGTTGGCGAGGTGGTCCGCGAGCCGCTCGAGCAGCGCCACGCGCTCGGTGCTGAACCGCCCTTTTCGCGGGTCGTTGAACTGAAGCACCCCGTGTACCGTGGCTCCGGCGCGGATGGGGATCAGCGCCACCGACTCGAAGCCGCTCAGGATGCTCGGCTGCGCTCCGGCCTCGGCCAGCGCAGGGGCGGTGCCTGCCGCCAGCTCGCTCGCCGAGTTGGTGAAGAAACTGCCGGATTCGAAGAGGGACGGGCCGGCCTGTGAGGTGAGCGCGAGCTGCTTCGGAAGCTCCCGCGGACACAGCGGGCTCTCCGTCAGGGTCCCCGTGTCGGGGAACCCCACGGTCTCGAAGTAGGGGAAATCCTCGCCCTGGCGCAGCCGGACCCCTACCGCCTGGCAGCCGGATGCCTCCTGCAGGATGATCGAGACGTCGCGCAGCATCTCGTGCAGACCGCTGGCCCGGTTGAGCAGGCGCAGGAGCCGGACGGTGAGCTCGCGCTCGGCCTCCAGCTGCATGCGGGCAGAGGCATCTCGCACGATGCACAGCAGCCGCTTCCCGGTGCCCCAGGCAAGATCGTGGGTGCTGACCTCCACGTCGAGCGAGGTCCCGTCCTTGCGCCGGTGCCGCGTCTCGAAGTACGTCCCGGAAGGACGATCCATCGCGCGCAGGCGCTCCAACGCCTGCGCCTGCGAATCGATGGCCTCACAGTCCCACAAGCGGAGCGCGCGCATCTCCTCGGCGGTGTAACCAAGCATGGCGCAGTAGCGCTGGTTGACCTCGACCAGGCGCCCGTCCATGTCCAGGACGACAATCCCGTCCCTCGACTGCTCGACGAGGATCTGCCATCGAACCGCCTGCTCCGCGAGCGCGTCCTGCGCATAGCGGTGTGCGGTGGCAGAGGCCTCCGCCCGGCGCAGCGCAACCAGCAGCACGACGCCCATCAGGGCCGTCCATGTCCAGCCGCTGCCCACGGCCACGCGTCTTCGCATCTCTGGGTCGGGGATCAGGGCCGAGGACAGCGGGTGGTGAATCAGCAGCAAGAGCGCCGCGCCGCCGATGAAGAGCAGGCCCACGCGCAGCGCCGCCCGAACGGACCCACGCGGCGCCGGAAGC
>JACRCT010001247.1 GCA_016218885.1 Deltaproteobacteria bacterium
GAGGTCTGACGCCTTCGACCAGGGCGCGGAGCGCGGTTTGCCTCCCAGGCACCCCGTGGTGAGAATGCCCACGCACCAACGGCCATCGGAGGGCGGGAACGTCCTCCGGCGGAAGGGAGCAATCCATGCGATGGCTCGACAGCTCCATCCTTCTCGTCAGTGCTCTCCTCCTCTGCGTCTGCGCCGGCTGCTCGGCGAAGCTCGAGGTGGCCTCAGGGGCGCAGATCGCGTGCCAAAGCTCCACCGACTGCCCCGAGGGCTGGGAGTGCCCCCCTGCCATGGGACGGTGTATTCGCTCCGGCGTGGCCGGGCTCCCACCCACCCTCGATGCGCGGCGCGTCGAGCCGGCTGCCGCCCGTCGCGGGCAAGAGGTGTGGGCCGATTTCACGCCCAGCGCCGAGCTGGGTCTGCCACCCCTGGTCGTGCTCGACAGCCCGGAGAGGCCGAGCTTCGTCCCCGCTGAGCGCCGCGATGGCTTCGCCTACTCCTTCAAGGCCAACGCCTCGAATCTTCCCGAGGGCGACTGGCGCGTGCTGGCCACGCTCATCGATCACCACGGCGTCGTCGCCACCGACGTCGAGGTCGGCAAGCTGCGTGTGGACTTCACCCCTCCTGCCCTCGCTGGCGCCATCGGCATCGCCACTCCCACGGTCCCGAAAGACGGGATAGCCCGATTCCGATTGGTGGTGACCGAGCCCTTGGCCCGGCCTCCCTCCGTGCAGCTGGCATGGGGGAACGAATCGAGGCCCGTGAGCGACGTGACCGCAGTGGACGCCCTCAGCTTCGACGTCGCGTACCCCGCGCAGAATGATGAGCCCGCCACCCCCGCGGCCATCTCCGTCAGCATGATCGACGTGGCGGGAAACACCGGCGCCAGCGCGGACGCGGCCCACATCACCTTCGACCACCAAGGGCCCCGGCCCATCGCTTGCCTCGCCAGCCTGCGCCTCATCCCCACGGCGGGAAACCTCCTGACGGACGTGTTGCGCGCTACGACGGGCACCACCGTCCAGCTCTTCCTCGCCTTCGACGAGCCGGTGGTGAGCCGAGGCGACGCGCAATATCCCATCGTCCGCACCTCGACTGTCCCCCCGTACGAGCTCACGCGGACGATCGAAGCAGGCATGACCTTCGTCTTCGAGTGGGAGGTCCCCACGACGGCCGCCGACGGCGACTACTCCATCGAGGTCGTCACTCGCGATGCAGTGGGGAACACCGAGAGCCTCTCGCTCGCCGACCTGAGCTGCGACGACCCCGGCTTCGAGCGGCTCCGCCTGTCGGTCGACAGGACCGCTCCGGCGGCCCCGGCGGTGGACACCCCGGGGCGCCTCGTCCTGGAGCGCAAGCCTTGGGGCACGGAGAGCACCCAGGGTCGGAGCGAGTCGCGGCTGGTCGGCCAGAGCGGAGCCGTCGAGGCTTGTGGCGCTGGGGAGCGCATCTGCACCTGGCTCATGGCCTACGCCGACGGGGAGGGAGCCAGCGAGATCGGTCGCACCCAGGTGCAGGCAGACGGCAGCGTCGATTTCAAGTTCAGCGCCGTGGACTATCCCCATGTCTTCGTGGCCGCGGTGGATGCAGCCGGCAACCGCAGCCCGATCGTAGAGACCCGGGATGGCACCTGGACGGCGACCCTCATCGGCAAGACGCCTGGCAACCTGACCAGCAACCCCCACATCGTGTGGCAACGTCCCTTCGACCGCGCAGGCGCGGGCTCACAGACTCAATTGCGGCTGGAGCTCAGGGACTACCAGGCCCTCCAGCGCATGGATGAACAGGTCGCATCGTTGGATACGGCGTTCGGCTGGCGACAACAGAATGGAAGCGCGAACCTGCCCGACGCCCGTCGGGAGGCGGCGACCGCGTATGACAGCACCCGTGGAAGGCTCGTGATGTTCGGCGGGTACAGGCAGAGCGGTACGAGGGAGATTCTCTACGACGACACCTGGCAGCTAGGCGAGAACGGCTGGACGCAATGGAGCAATGGGGGTGGCCGGCCTCAGGCCCGCCGTGGCCATGCGATGGTCTTCGATTCACGACGGGCGGTCAGCGTGCTGTTCGGTGGCGTCGACGACGCGGGAATGCTCCTCGATGACATCTGGGAGTTCGGCGGCAACAATTGGGAGCGTCGATGCGACGGCATCCCCGTCGGGGACGTCTGTGCGCCACCCTCTACACGGGCTGACCATGCGATGGCGTACGACCCGGATCTAGGGAGAGTCGTCGTGTTCGGCGGTCGGTCCGATGGGCCGTTGAACGACGAGACCTGGGCTTGGGACGGCAGCGCCTGGGTGACCATCGACTCTGCAGTCCGACCCAGTGCGCGCTCCGGCGCCGGAATGGACTACCACGCGGGCAAGCACCAGATGGTGCTGTTCGGGGGCCTTGGCTCCACTGCGATGGGGGACACCTGGGTCCTCGACGAAGCCGGCTGGCATCTGGTGCAGCCGAGCGGCGCCCCCAAGGCTCTTCAGGACCCCACCGTGGTGTACGACCCGCTTCACGAGGTGGTGGTCGCCATCGACGGCCACGAGCATTGGGAGTGGAACGGCCAGTCCTGGCGAGTCTTGGCCACCTGCGATCAGAGCTCCTGTGCCGGGCTTCCCTTCCATGGCGCTGCAGCCGGGGCCTACGACACCATCCGCCGAGCGGTCGTCCTCTTTGGCGGCGAACGCTTGGGCACGAGCTCCTTCAACACCAACGACACCCGGGCCTATGACGGCCGAGGCTGGTCCCCGATAGGTCTCGGCGGAGCAGGCCCCTCCAATGGCTTGATGATCTACGACGAGAGCGCCGGCAACGTGCTGCTCTTCGCCCCCGGCAGCACCAACCAGACCTGGACCTGGTCGGGGGAGGGCTGGAGCCAGGCCAACCCTGCCTCCGCCCCTGGCTTCGCGACAGACCGGGCCCCGTCTCTGGCCTACGACGCATCCCGTCAGCGAGGGGTGCTCTACGGCGGTGCCTCGGGCGCCGAGACCTGGGAATGGGGCGCGTTCGGGGCTTCGACTTGCGGCACGCTTCCTCGCTGCTGGAGACAGTCGCTGGCCACGAGCGCGCCCGGGACCAGGCACGGCAGCATGATGAGCTACGACCGGCGGCGGAAACGCATCGTGCTCTTTGGAGGAAGAAACCCGTCGCTCACCGGCGTCGCGAGCCTGTACGGCGACACCTGGGAATATGGCGATTGGGGAGCTCTGTGCGCCGCAAACCCCTGCTGGCGGCAAGTCGCCACCACCGGACCCGCAGCGCGCTTCCGGGGCGCCATGGCCTACGACGAGCTGCGGGGCGTGACCGTTCTCTATGGAGGCACCCAGAACCCCGGTACCACCAACCCGAACGGGACCTGCGATGGCGGGTCGCGCAGCGATTGCGGCGGCACCTGGGAGTGGAGCGGCCGCTCCTGGTCGAAGCGCGCCTCCAGCTCTCCAGAGAGCGGTGAGCGGCGCGATCACGCCATGGTGTTCGACTCGCAGCTCGGCAGAGTGCTGGCCTACGGCGGACAACGATTCGAGGGCGCCCACGTCGCTGACACCACCTACCCGGAGGTCATTGCGTGGGATGGCACCGCCTGGCGCCTCGTCCCGGGCGGGAGTGCCACTCGACCCCAGTCGAGCTCTTCGATCGTTGGCTTCGCCGGCCTCGCCTACGACCGCTCGCGGCATGAGACCGTCTCCACTGAACAAGGCGAGACGTGGTTGTGGTCCAGCGATGGCTGGCAGGCTGCGGCTCTCGTGGCCGTCGATTGGAGCCGAACCGAGCTCTCCGTCGCCGACGTCACTGGCGCCGAAGTGCTCCTGGGCGCGGGCAGCACCGGCAGCAATGCCGAGCTCGACGCGTCGACGCTGGGCGGCATCGACCTGGCCATGTGGGACGCAGACGCCGGCCGGTTCTCGCCCATCGCCTTGACCACTGCGCATGGCGTCACCTCCATCACGACCACCCTGCCCGGAGCTCAAGTGCGGCATGCACTCGGATCCGA
>JACRCT010001248.1 GCA_016218885.1 Deltaproteobacteria bacterium
ACCTGCTCCAGGTCGTCGACGTCGTAGGGGAAGACGTTCTCGATCTTGGCGGCACCCTCCTCGATGTCGCGGGGGACCGCGAGATCGACGAGGAAGAGGGGACGCCAGTGGCGCGCCTTGATGGCCGCCTGCAGGAGGGGAACGGTAAGAATGGGGCGCGGCGCCGCGGTGGAGCTGACCACGATGTCGGCCTCGACGAGGAGCTGGGGCAGGTCCTCGAACGCTCGCGCCTGTCCGCCCACCATGCCGGCCAGCGCCTGGGCTCGTGCGAGGGTGCGGTTGGTCACCAAGACGCGAGCGCCGTTGCCCGAGAGGTGCTTGGCCGTCAACTCGCTCATCTTGCCTGCACCCACCAGCAAGAGGGTGCGGCCCTCGAGGCTGCCGAAGACCTTTCGGGCGAGCTCTACGGCTGCCGAGGCCATCGACACCGGCGCCACGCCTATCTCGGTCTCGGTTCGCACGCGCTTGGCCGCCGTGAAGGCAGCCTGACATGCCCCGGTGATGGCCCCGCCCAGCGTTCCCTCCCTCTGCGCGGCGGCAAAGCCGTCCTTGACCTGCCCCAGGATCTGCGGCTCTCCCAGAATCATCGAGTCCAGGCTGGCGCAGACGCGGAACAGGTGCTGGACCGCCTCCCGCCCTGCACGCCGGTAGAGCACCTTCGCGACGGCCTCGCCGGCATGAGCCACCAGCCAGCCCTGGACCCGCTCGTCGGCCCCTGCTGCACCGTAGAGGTAGACCTCGACGCGGTTGCAGGTGGAGACCAGCAGCAACTCCTCCACGCCGGGCACGGCTCGCAGCTGCTGCAGAACCTCGGGCAGCTCTGGCGCGCCGATGGCGAGCCTCTCGCGCACCCCGACCGGAGCGGTCTTGTGCGATAGCCCCACGAGTGCGAAGTCGCGCTGGGAGCCGTCGGCCATGGCTATTGGAAGTCCCCTGTGTGGACGCCGATCGGGAACAGCTTGAGCCCCAAAAACGATCCGAACAGGATGGTGAACCCCAGGATCGTCAGCAAAGCCGCCCGCCTCCCCCTCCAGCCTGCAAACAGCCGCGCGTGCACCAGGCCAGCGTAGACGAACCAGCCCACCAGGGAGAGAGTCAGCTTCGGGTCCCACCGCCAATAGTCTCCCCAGGCTTGTTTGGCGTAATAGGCTCCCGTCATCAACGTGACAGAGAGCGCCACGAAGCCCCACTTCATGAGGTGGTCGCTGATCCCGTCGAGCGCCTCCAACGAGGGGAGCCGCGCGAAGAACACCCCGAAGCGCTTCCCCTTCATCTGGCGCTCGAGCAGCAGGTAGGCGATCGCCACGCCAGTGGACAGGGCGAGCACTGCGATCCCGCAAAAGGCAATTAGAACGTGGACCGGCATCCCCGCCTGCTTGATAGCCTCGGGGACGGGATGGCTCGAGTTGCCCAGGACGGCAGCGGGCAGCACCAGCCCCACCACCAACGGGAGCGCGAAGGCCCCGAGCACGGGAGCCTTGTAGCGCCGCTCGACGACCAGGAAAGCCGCCGCCAGCAGCCATCCCAGGACCGAGAGCGCATCGCCCAGCGACGTGACGGGGGTGTAGCCATGGGCCACAAAGCGCTGCACGACCAGGATGGATTGGAGCAGGAAACCGCCGGCCACGAGCAGCAGCGCGAGCAGCGCCAACCGGGCCTGCGCGCGCACGAGATAGGCCACGTAGAGGACGGCGGCGATGACGTAGAGGTGGCTCGCCCACGTCAACAGCGCATGGCTCATCGATCCTCCCCGAGACTCGGTCCCGAGGTCGCGCCTCCACGCCCGTGCCTCGCCCTAAGCGAAGGGAGAGATGGGGCTAGGAGAGCTTGTCGAGGAGAAGCTGGGCCAGCGCGTCGGCCTCTGGGTTCTTCCCCTCACTCTTCTTCGAACCGACCCTGACCGTGGACGCCGCGTCGATCAGGTCAGGATCCTCGGCGAGCCAACCAGGTTCCACCACGAACACCGTTTCGCCCAGTATCACCGAGCTCATGTAGTGCTCGGCTCCTTGTGCCCGGACGTCCTCGACCGCCTTGACCTTATGGGTCCAACCCGGAGTGTCGGCGCCCGATTCCACCTTGATGAAGTGGACGGCCTCGCGCATGGCGAACTCTTGGCGCGTGGCGACCTCCACGATCCGGTCGGATTGGACATCCACCTTTCCCTGGTCCATCCAGGCGTCCAGGGTCGCTTGTGGGATGAATCGCAGCAACATGAGGCGGTTACCCTAACACGCTTGTTCGGCGCCGAGAAGGACGCTGGGCTAGGCCGCGAACCAGAGGCGGTGCCCTCAGGGCCTCTCGAGCAGGTGGACGATGTCGTTGAGCGCGCGGTTGGCTTCCTGATAGCGCCCGTCCGAGTAGGCGCGCGTCATCTCCTGAAGCTGGCGTGAGACCTCCTGGCGAGCCTTGGACTTCTTGCTCTGACGCTGCAGCGCGTCGACACGCTTGGCCTTCTCGGAGACAAAGGGTCCATCGATGGCGATGGCTCCCACGGCGGCTTGCACTTGCTCGATGGCCTCGAGGGCCTGAGCCAGATCTCCTTTCTGGAAGCCTGCAGCGTCCTTGAGGGCCTTCTGCCGAGCAGGAAGGAGATCGCTGGCCAGGACGCCTTTGGCATCCATGGCTGCGAGCAGCTGCTTATAGGCCTTCTCTACGGACGACCGCTCGAGGCCTGGCCCAGGAGACGGCCGACGCTCTCGCGCCGCAGCGACGCTGGCATTCGCGCAGGCCGCAGAGTCGCGGGCGGCCAGCGCTGCTTCCCGCTGGGCGAGGACCCGCTCGCGCTCAGCCAGGGCCGCCTCGCGGTCGGCCATCGACCGCTCCCGACCGGCGATCTCCTTCTCGCGTCCCGCGACGTGGCCGGTGACCTTGGCGAGCTCTGCACTGGCCGAGGTCGCCGCCACGAGAGGGTTGGAAGCAGGGGCGGCAGCCTCCACCGTCTTGCCCTCTCCAACGACCCTCTTCAGGAGCGTGTCGGTCTCCTGCGCCAGGGCCTCGCGTTTGCGCGCCACCTCGTCCTGCTGCTTGAGCAGCTTGAGGGTCTGGCTGAGCAGGTCGCGGGCTTGCGGGTCTCCCGCCTCCTTGTCGTCCTTGACCGCCTCGAGCTTCTCGACCTCCTGCCTCAGCCGCTCCCGCTCCGACTCGAGCGTCTTGCGCTGCTCATTGAGGGCAGCCTCCTCGGCAGCGATGCGCGTCTTGTCGGCCTCGACCACGATCGTCAGCTCGTCGTCGACCTTTCTGGTGGGCTGCTTCTCGTCGCAGCCCGCTCCGACCCCGAGCGCTGCGACGGAGATCAGCGCAAGGCCTCTAAAGTCTCGCATGGGTGCCTTTCGCCTCAAGCGTTGAGCCCGACAATCTCATAGACCCAGACCGGAATGGTCTTTCCCTTGACCTGTACCGGCTCGCGAGCGCGGGCCTGGACCCGCTCACGGACCCGGTCGTAGGTGGCCTGGGACACCAGGATCTCGCCCTCGCGCGCGAGCGCCTCGAGGCGTTGCGCGAGGTTCACCTCGTCGCCGATGACGGTGTACTCCATGCGCCGCTCGGAGCCCACGTTGCCCGCCACCGCGGACCCGGTGTTGATGCCCGCGCCGATCGTCACCGTGGCCTTGCCTTCCGCCTGACGCCGCTGGTTCACCGCCGCCACCGCTTGCTCGATCTCCACGGCGGCCTGAACGGCACGCATGGGAGCATCGTCGACGACGAACGGCGCGCCGAAGAGCGCCATCACGGCGTCGCCGATGACCTTGTTGACCGTCCCGTGGTGCTTGAAGACGACCTCGATGATGGACTCGAAGTATTCGTTGAGCATCGCCACCACCTCGCGGGGCGGCAGCCGCTCGGAGAGCGCGGTGAAGCCACGGATGTCCAGGAAGAGCACCGTGACCTCGCGCATCTCTCCCTTGAGGTCGAGGTCGCTGCGCTCGGTGAGGATACGGGCCGCCACGTCGTCGGAGACGTAGCGCGCGAGCGTGTTCTTGAGCCGTTCGCGCTCCTTGAGCCCGCGGACCATCTCGTTGAACGCCCGTGCCAGCAGCCCGACCTCGTCGCGGGAGACGATGGTCACGGGCTCGAGAGCGCCCTTCCCGGCGCGATCCATGCCCGCCGCCAACGCCTGCAGCGGACGAGCGATACGCCCGGCCAGCAGGAGGGCGCCGAGCACGGCCAGCAGCAACGCTGCCCCGAACACGCCTCCTGCATAGGCCAGCCGGGACCTCAGCGCTCGATCGAGTCCGAGGGTCGAGAAGCCCAGGTCGATCACCTCGTCACCAGAATCCGACCGGAGCTTGACTCGTTTCACCACCAGCCCGCGGCGCTGCCCGTTGTCGAGGGCGAAGAGGGCTTCCAGGGTCGCTCGGGGTTCGGCCTGCCAGGCCTGGGCGAGATCGGGCGCGACTGCCGCGAGCCGATCGACGTGAGCGACGGATCCGTCCGCCCAGGGCACTCCACCGCGGGAGCGGGCCACATACACCAGATCGGGATGCATGGCCTGGTGGGTGAGGATTCGTGCGTCCACGGCGCCGGTGGCCCCGAGCATCTTGCGAATCTGCTCGTACTGCTCCTCGCGCTCGGCGCGCTCGCTCAGTGCGGGGCGAAGCACAGCGAAGTAGCCAATGGCTGCGCACGCCCCGGCCACCAGGACCACCGAGAACACGCCGATCTTGAAGCGTAACGGGAAACGGACGCTCACGGGCTCCGCCGTCAGAAGGACTGGATTCTCTCGTTGCCCGGCAGCTCGATGTACCAGAGCCCGTCCTTCTCCTGCCTGAAGACATAGGAGAAGTAGACCTGCTCGTGGTCCTTGGGGAGCTCGCCGCGGATCTTGACCGTGTACCGCATCTCGCCCCGGGCCGTGCAGACGCCGGCATTGGTCTCGGCAATGTCGAAGGGGGAGAACTCGAAGCTCTTGGACCCCTTCCAGCTGTCCTCCATGTAGGCAGCCATGCGCTTGGGCGAGCCGACCTTCTTCTTGAACTCCGGAGTCAGGAGCTCGTAGGCCGAGTCCCAGTCATGGGCCGCCATGCTGCCGGTCCACGATTCGTAGCTCCCTTCGCAGTCGCTCTTGGGACCTCGGCACGCTCCCAGCGCAAAGGCAGCCAAGAGCATGAACACGGCGCGGGAATGCATGGACGGGGCTCCTGGCTCGGCATAGACGTGCCGCACTATATCAGGAGTCCCCGCGACCCCCGACACCAGCAGGTCCGCACCAGTGGGCCGCTAGTCGCGCCTTCCGGCCGTGCGCTGTGCGTCGTGTGGATCCAGCTCGACCTCCGTGGCCTCGCGAAGCTTCAGCAATCCCCGCGTCTCCACTTGCCGGATGCGCTCTCGCGTCAGATTCATGATCGCCCCCACCTCTTCTAGAGTGATGCCTCCCTTGTCGGCGACGTCGAGGGCGCAAGTCTCCTCAAGCTCCCAAATCTCCTTGTCGGGGAAGTTGAGCTTGATCGAGCCAGTCTCGGGATTGACATCCAGATAGAGGTGATGCTTGCACGCGACGAAGAGACACGGTCGCTCGGCGTTGGCGCAGTCAGCACGGGTCCGAGGACGCATCGTCTCCACGGCCTGGATGAGCTCGGCCTCCTCCGGGTCAATCATGCCCAGCATGCGACGGCGGCGCAGGTCGCGGGCCATCTCCTTGCGAGACATCGTCTTCGACCGACGGACACCCTGCCGGCCTCCTTCTTCGGCTGCCGCGTCCCGCTTCTCCTGGTCCACCTGGGGCGACCCCTCGGCCTCGTTCGACAGGTCTTGCTTCGGCTCGTTCATGCCCCTCTCCTTCTTCTTCGGCAGTGCCTTGTCCTACGATTGGTTTGAGCTCGACTAGCGGGCCCCGACAGCAGGACGGGGCGCAAGAAGCGGGGACGGAGCCAGCCCAGCATCCGGGGTTCCCGCTCGGCCTGCGACCAGCCGGCTGGCGATTCGCTCCAGCTGGCGGACAAGCAGCTTGCCACTCCTGCGGGCGGCCACGACCTCCTGCTGAAGATGGCGCCGGACTCCGGGCGGAAGCGGGCGAGCGCCGAGCTCGCGCTCATGCTCAGCCAGCACCCCATCGAGGACGCGCTCGAGCTCTTCGATCTCGTTGCGGTAGTAGACGAACGACCGACGGATCTCCTCCAGGGTGAGCCCCTCGTCCATCATCTTCTTGATGAGATTGACGCGCCGCACCGCACACACCGGGTAGAGCCCACGGCTTCCCTGGTGCTTGCCCTTGCGGCCCACTCGCCTGCTTCGCGGCAGCAGCCCCACCTGGACGTATTTGCGGAAGGTGGCCTCGGAGAGTCGCACCCCGAGCGGCTTGAAGATCTCGACGATCACCCGCGCAGGCAAGCCTCCTGCGTGCTCCCGCTCGATCTGCGCCAGCTGCTGTGGCTCTAGGAGGCGCATTGAATGGAATCGCTCGGGTAGATGGAAGCTAGTGGTTTATTCCAGATACCTTCCATTGAATGTACTTGTCAAGCGACGAGGTGGCAGAGCCGTCGCATCCCCGTCGGCAGGCCGATGCATGGCAAGAGCTCAGCTCCCAGGTCAGGACGCGGCACTCCGCCCACGACCGATTCGCGATTCGGCGGCACTCGGCTCGCCCCGTCGAACGGAGCGGCAGCACCCGCGCGCAGAGAATTGCCTTCAGCTCACGAAGGAAGGAGCGCGGCCAGGAAGGAGCAGATGCTCAACGTCCGACGATCTCTTCGAAGAAGCCCTCGACCTTGACCTCTTGGTCGGCAAGGACCGCCACGTCGACAGTCTTCTCCCGGCCCAATCCGTCGCGGATGTGCACGACGTGGCGGCCGGAGACAACTTGCCGCACCAGGCGCGGCGCAGCCTCCTGGTCTTCAGTTCCCTTGAATGGCTCGGAGTCGAGCCAGACATGAGCCCACGGCTTGATGTGGAGAATGAGCGTTCCAATCCCCCGCTTCTCGGCTCGGCGAGGCCGGGGGCTCGCGGCACTGGATACGGGTGGCCGACTTGCGGGGGTCGGCGTGACCGAACGCTCTTTCGGTCGCTCTGGGGACGGCGGCGCCGGAATCACCATGGCTGGCTCAGCGGGAGCTGCCATGACGCTCTTGGGCCCGCCCTTCTCTTTCTCCTCTATGGGCGAGGGAGCCTCCGTCGCTGCCAGCACCGGCTCCGTGGGCGTCGGGGACGCAATGGGCGTTGCAGGAACGACGGCCGGGGGCAAAGAGACCTTGCGCTCTTCCGACGAAGTCGAAGCGGGAAGCGTGGACGCCGGTCGCCGCCAGGCGATGACGCCGGCGGCAATCACCATCCCGAGCCCCGCGCCAATCACTCCCTTCAGCCAGCCGGGCACTGTGCGCCCAGTCGCAGAGGCTGGCCTTCGGGGGCCGCCGACCGCCGCAGCCGACCGCGCGACAGGCGCGACGAGAAGCTGCTCTGCCGGCATAGGCACGAGAGGTGGCGAGGGCGCTATCGCTCGCGGACCTGGCGAGGGCTCGTCCGCGATTGCGCGGATCGCCTGTTCGACCTCCCGCGCAGAGGGAAGTAGACGGTCGAGGACGGTTGTACGGCTCTTGTTCCTGCCCAGATCCTGAGCTGGGTCCGGCGGGGCAGGTGGCAGCGGCTGCGGTCCCGGGTCGCAGGGCTTCGGGGGCGCGGGCTCCACAGCGAGGGCCTCCACGACATGCGGGGCGACGTGATCGGGAGACTTGGAGGTGATGGACGGCTCGAGGGCTTGCAGCTCGGAGAGGCGCGCCCTGGGAAGCGTCGCTGCACTCGAGTCGTTGGCAACCCGTTCGAGCTCCTTCGCTCCTCGCTCGATGGCAGAACCGGAAGAGAAGAGCCCGCGGATCGGCGGGGGCTCACCGTACAAGCGCTTGGCGAAGGCCGCGAGGTCGTACTCCTGGGGGCTCTTCGCCTCGTGGTGGAGCGCCTCCCCCAGTGCCTCGGCGAACTCCGACGCAGTCTGGAACCTCTTCTCGGGATCTCGCTCGAGCGCCTTCATGATGGCGTCCGAGAGCGCGGGCGGAAAATCGGGGTCCATGCGGACCGGCGGCACGACCTTGCGCTCCTTGAGCGCTTGCTGGACCGCCCCCTGGCTCCCCGCCTGAAAAAGCGGATGGGCCAGCCCCAGCGCCGTCTCGTAGAGCACGATCCCCAGTGCGAACACGTCCGTGCGAGCGTCGAGCGGCCCTCCCAACAGCTGCTCGGGCGACATGTAGAGCAGCTTCCCCTTTAGGGTACCCACGCTGGTGTGCATCCCAGCCGGCTTGGCGATACCGAAGTCGGCAAGCTTGACGTCCCCCTGGAATGACAGCAGGACGTTGTGCGGGCTGACGTCGCGGTGAATGAGATGGAGCTGCTGGCCTCGCTCGTCAGGCACCGTCCACGCGTAACCCAGGGCGCGCGCCACGCAGCGCGCAATGTGCGCGGCAAGCATCGGCGGCAGCTTGAGCGAAGACGCGCCCTTGGCACGGGCAGACAGCACGTTGGCATGCAGCCGCCGCAGGTTGACCCCGTGCACGTACTCCATGGCCAGGTACAGCTCGCCCCGCTCCTCGGCAAAGTCGAAGATCTGCACGACATGCGGGTGATTCAGCTGCGCCGCGAGCGCGGCCTCCTGCATGAACATCTCGCGGAAGCCCGGCTCGCAGGCGAGCGAAGGCAGCATTCTCTTGAGCGCGACCGGTTTGGCGAAACCGCCATGGCCCAGGATCTTCGCAAGATAGACCTCGGCCATCCCGCCCGCCGCCAGCCGGCCGATCACCTCATACTTGCCGAGCCTGTCTCCCGCGAGTAGTTCCACGCGGAGATCCCCCCTTGAGGCACGACTTCAGTCTTCAGCCAGGTTGACCACGACCTTGGTGACCGTCCCCTTCTTCACTATCACCGGGACCCGCTTGGTCTTCTTGATCTCCTCGTTCACCACGGTCAGCTGATACTCACCTTCGAGCAACGAGAACTTGGGGAGCGGGTTCGATCCCAGCTTGCGATTGCGCAGGTAGATCGTGGCGTCCTGGGTGACCGGCTTGACCACCACCTGCACCTCACCGCGGTCGAACCGATAGGTTCGCGTCACGGTTTCCTCGGACCTCACCACCACGCTGAAAGCGTACTCCAACCCCTCTTGGCGATTGACGAGGACGAGCTGATGCCTGCCAGTCGCGATGCGCGATCTCAAGGGAGTGGGCCCGAGCTCCTTGCTCCCTTCCCAGACCGAGGAGAGAGGATCGGACGTGACGATCAGCGTACCGAATTGCGGCCCTATCGGAGACGGTCCAGGCTTCCGCTCGAGCTCGAAGCCCACCTTCTGCGGTCCGTCGCCGAGGGTCACGGTCTGCTTCTTCGACAAGTATCCGTCGCGGACGACCTCTACCTCGGCAGTGCCCTTGGCCGGCAGCTCCACCGTCAAAGGGGAGCGGCCCACAGTCCTGCCGTCAACCATCACCTCGGCGCCAGCCGGATTGCTCTCGACGGTCAGCAGCGCGAGGGCCGGCGCCTCGTCCTTGATCAGCTCCAGTTCGACTCCCACCGTCTCGCCGTCGCGCTCGACCCTCACTGCCTTGATCGCCTGGCGATAGCCCTTCAGGTCGAGACGAATCCTGTGCTCCCCCAGCGCTACTCCCTCTACGGTGGTGGGCGTCTGCTCTCCGAGAGGCTTGGCATCGAGGAAGATGCCCGCCCCTGGCGGCACAGAGCTGATGCTCAGAGCGCCTAGAGGCACCTGAACCAGCGGCTCGTCCGGGCGCGGCTCAACAGGCTGCGGGTGCTCTTGCCCGAAGGGGCGTGAGGTCGTGCTCAAGACTTGAGTCTGGTAGAGAAAGACCGCCGCAGCGCCGAGCAGGGCCGTCATGGCAGCCATCCCGAATGCCGCCTTCTTCCGACCGCTCAGTCGCCTGACGAGCCTCGACACCGAGCTGCCGGTGATGGCCGACTCGATCGGAGTCCGGCCACCGCGACCTTCTCGCGATGGCTGAGCCGCGGGCTCGAGCCCAACCTTTCGCACCGCCAGAGAGCCTGAGCGGCTCGATACCCGCCCTGCACGCGTCTCCGACGCCGGAGCACCGGGCTTCGAGGCCGCGCTGGGTGGCCCTCCCCGCCGCCGTTCGTTCCTGGAGGACGACCGGCGACGGTTGTCGGCCGAGCCGGAAGGCTCGGCGGCTTCGCCGAACACCGGCATACCCTCCGCCCTCTCCCTCGAGAGGCGCTCGGCGTACAGCTCCGCCATGTAGGCCGCCAGGTGCGAAGGCGAAGAAGCCTGCCGCGTGGCCAACAACCACTCCTCGAGCGCCATTTGCAGCTCATGGAGATCGCCGAAACGCTGTTGGGGCTCCTTCGCGGTCGCTTTGAGCACAATGGCGCCGAGCTCTGCCGGGACCCGCGAGTCGACTTCGTTCGGCGCAGGGACCTTGCACTCGGTGACCGCGGCCAGCGTCTGCATGTCGCTGCCGCGCTTGAAGAGTCGGCGGGCGGCCAGCAATTCCCAGAGCACGACGCCGAGTGCGAATTGGTCCGTACGCTGATCGATCTCCGCGCCTGCGGCCTGCTCCGGGCTCATGTAGGAGTACTTGCCCTTGAGTACGCCTGCCCGCGTCTGGCTCGCCTGATCGGCCGCCTTGGCGATACCGAAGTCGACGACCTTCACGGCTCCCTGGAACGACACCAGGATGTTTTGTGGAGAGACGTCGCGGTGAACGATGTGCAGCGGAGCGCCGGCTGCGTCCGTCTTCTTGTGCGCGTAGTCGAGCCCCGCCGCGGCATCCATGACGATGCGGCAGACCAGCGGAACCGGGATGAGCTTCTGCTGGGCCTCCGACTGGCGCCACACCCGCCGCACGTCCTCGCCGTGGATGTACTCCATGGCGATGAAGTAGGCTCCCGCTTCCTTGCCCAGGTCGAAGATCTGCACCACGTTCGGGTGATTGAGGCGGACCGCCACCCGCGCTTCGTGGAGAAACATCTCCACGAACTCCTGGCTTTCGGCGAGATGCGGCAGGATGCGCTTGAGAACCAGCAGCTTCTCGAAGCCTTCGACCCCCGCCTTGCGCGCGAGAAAGATCTCGGCCATCCCGCCGGTGGCGATCTTTTCGATCAGGTCGTATGGGCCGAAGGCTTCCATCCGTGCCCGCGCTGGCAAATCCTCGTGATTTTAGGCATTTGGCGAGAGGCCGTCAAACAACCTGAACCTCGCGGCCTAACTCGGACAAAACGGCGCGGGCCCTGGGATCTCCCAAGGCCCGCGCTGAGCGACGATCTTCGAGCTGTTAGAACGTGTACTTGATCATCGGATAGAAGGCGAAGGCCGGAATGTTGGGCCCGATGATCAGCTTGCCTTCCACATCGAAGCCAATGGAGAAATGGTCCATGTGGGTAGCGTACTCCACCCCCACGCCAACTCCGACGTACGCTCCGCCGGAGATCAGGCTGCCGTCATTCTTGCGGATCGGCTGCGGATCGAGGAAGGCATAGCCGGCATCGACGCGCGGGCGCAGAAAGAGTCTGTCGAGCAGCGGAACCTTGAACACCCCCTCCGCGCCTACAGTAGTCACGGTGAAGTTGTCGGGGGCGAGGTTGGAGGGATCGCTGGCAGGATTGGTCTTGGTCGCGTCAAAGACGCAGTCATAGCTCTTGGACTGGCTGGCGAAGCAGCTGGCTGCGGAGGAGCCCAGGCCGAAGTGGAGGCCCAGTGACAGGAAGCTCAGGACGTCGTATCCCACTCCGAGCTGGAGGTACGCCTGGGCGTTAGAAACGCCTTTGCCGCCCCGACTGTTGGCACCGGTGGCGGTGAAGAAGCCTCCCAGATTCACGTCGGCAAAGAAGCCCGAGCGGATCTCCTGGGCGACCCCGGCCGCGGGAGTTCCCGCGAGCGCTCCAGCAGGGGCGAGAATGGCCAGCGCAGCGGCCAGCAAGGCGATCTGTGCACGGTTCATGTCGTAGTTGCCTGCTCAATACGGGTCGAGACGCCAATGGGAGATGGGGCCGCTACTCAGCGCCCTCTCCCTCGTCGCCGCTGCCTGCGGCCTTGAACACCCAGGGATAATTGATGACGCAGACGCCGCCGCCCTTGGGCTCCGGGAACTTCCACCGGCGGATGCGAGTAAGGACACACTGCTCCACGTTGTTGCTGTTGAGGGTCGACTGGGCAATGCTCGCGTCGCCTACCGCGCCGGTGGAGTCGATGGTGAAGGAGACGCCGATCTTGCCGGCCAGATTGGGCTCCTTGTTCAGCTCGACCTCATAGCAGTAGCGAATCTCGTTGGCGTGCCGACTGATGACCTTGCCGATGATCGCGCGCTCGCAGGAGCCGGTAACCGTCGTCTTGCCCGGGATGACGCGAGTCTCGCCCTTGCCGCGGTCGCCCAGATTGATCCCAAAGCCTGAACCGCCGCTGCCGCGCCCGCCGCCCTTGGTCCCCAGTCCGCCCAGTCCGAGACCGGTGCCACCGCCACCCGGGCCCGTTCCGCGCGAACCGAGTCCGCCGATGCCATGCGCATCCGTGAGGCCCGAGTCGCCCTTGAGCGACCCGAGCGCCTGGTTGATTCCGGTGCCCAAGCCGCCCGGAG
>JACRCT010001270.1 GCA_016218885.1 Deltaproteobacteria bacterium
CATTCTTGAACGTTCCAAACTCCTGGAAGGGCTCCTGTCCGCTGACGGAGGTGTCTGCGACCTTCAGGATCGTCAGCGCCCCTGTCGTGGCGGCGCCTGCGTCCGTCGGGTCCGGTACCAGGAGTGCCTCAAGCTCCACCACCCTCTTGTCCGATTTCGTGCTTGCCGTGCACGTAATGGTCGTCTTGCCGAACTTCAGGGCCACCATGCCCACCACTGTCACCGGACTAATCCCGACCTGCGTCGCGAGCGGCACCAAGGCTCCGTCCGGCAATCTCGCTGTGAGCTCGACCGTGATGTCCTGCGCGACTACCCCGGCGAGAGGATCGAGGCTCGCCTCAAATGTGAAGGTCTCTGAGGTGCCATCTGCATAGGCACTTTGTGTGTTCGGGAATGCGCTCGGGCTCTTCGCGTCAAGTCGGACCACGCGCTCCAGCGGTCCATGCACGTGCCCGATCACTGCCGCGGGCACCGAGTTCTGTATGCTCGCCTCCCATGCTGCCAACGCCGTGAATGCTCCGAGGATCTGTGCGTGCGCAGTCCCCTCGAATGGCATCAGCAGCAAATCCAGCGGCGCCTCCAACGCCCTCTTCCACCTGCGCCGCTCTCTCTCGAAGAACCCTGCCCCGCCGTCCAGCGGGCTCACTCCGCTGCCCGGCGTCCCCAGCGCCGCGTCCACCACCTGGCTCTGCTCTGCCGTCAGCGGCATGTACCCCAGGTACTCGATCGACTTCACCGGCACCGACGCCAAGGAATCGATCCCGCTCCCATCCACCCTCACTCGCCCGAAACCCACCCGCGCCATCGCCTGAACGCTGTCGTCGTACGCCAAGAGCAGCGCCAATCTCCCCGCCGGCGCCTGCGTCGGGTTCGGGAAGCTCAGCTGCACCGGCTGCATCACCCGTGTACCCGCAGGCCCCAGTTGCCACACCTGCATCGGCATCGCCCGGCCTTCGATCGGCACCGGCAGCACGTACGGCGCGATCTCCGTCGCCGTCACGTACCCCGCCATGTTCCCGTCCGGGAACACCAGCCCGTTCGCCGGCATCCCCACCGCCAGCGCCCCGTGCAGCCCTCGGAAGTCGATCGCCGTCGCCTGCGCCCCGTCCACGTACTGCGCGCTCGCCCCATCCGTCGGCGTCAGCACCACCTTCCCCTGCGCGTTCGTCGTCTCCGCCGTCACGTAGATCTTCCGCCGCACCGTCGGCAGCGCCTTCCCCTCCGCCGTCGTCCCTCCCTCGTACTTGATCACCGTCGGCCCGGACGCCTTCGACACGATCGCCCAGTTCCCCTCTGTGTCCGTCAGCGCCGACTGCTGCGTCACAGCCAACTCCACTCGCACCCCAGCCGCAGGCCGCAGCCCGTCGTCCAACACCAACCCCCGCACAATCGTCAGCGACCTCCTCACCGTAAGCTGGCTCACGAAGTCGCTCGCCTGACCCGGGCCCTCCGCTGCGCCCACCCCGTACACCCGCACCGTCAGCGTCTCTCCCTCCGGCAGCGGCTCGTTCGCCGCGAACGTCACGATCTGCGCTCCGCGCGCCACCAGGTACTCACCCGGCAGCACCGCTCCCTTCGCCAGCACCGTGAACTTGCTCTCGATCCCCTGCGGCTCGATCGCCTTGTTGAAACTCACCGAGATCAGCGCGCTCGGCTGGATCTCCGTCGCCCCGTTCTCCGGCTGCACTCCCGCCACCGCCAACGGCTCGGTCGACGGATCCCGGTACCTCACCGTGATGCTCGCCGTCCCCGTCAACCCATTCACATCCGTCGCGCTCGCCCCAATCGTGTTCTCACCCAGCGCCAGCGCTACGTGCGCTTCCCACGTCCCGCCTCCTACCTCCGTCGCTGACCCCGCCCCGATGTGCACGCTCGAGATCGCCGCCGGCCCGCTCACCTGCACCCGCACCCTCTGCACCGCCTCCGTCGCCTCGGTCCCGTCGTACGGCTCTAGGAACACCACCGTCGGAGCCACCGCCTCGATCGTCAGGTGCTGGGTCACCGTCTGCCGATTGCCGGCCAGGTCCGTGGCCTCCACCAGCACCGCGTTGTCGCCGGCGCTCAGCGCCACCGACGCCGAGAACCTTCCCGCCAGCACGAATGCCGGCTCTCCATTCACCGTCACTCCGCCCAGATGCGCGTCGCCGACCGCTCCCTCGATCCGGAACGGTGACGTCGTCACCGCCGCGGGGTTCGTCCCGGGAACCTCGATCGCCAGGTATGGCGCTGTCCGGTCCACGCTGATGCTCCGCTGCGCGCTCGCCGTCCGCCCCTGGGCATCCGTCACCTCGATGCCCAGCGAATGCTCTCCCTCCGCCAACGCCAGTGCCGCACTGAAGTACCTCCCGGAGACCGTCGCGCTCGCGCCGTTGACCTTCACCGTCACCGGCAACGTCCCTGCCTGCACTTGCCCGCTCACCCCCACGCTCTGGCTCCCGAGCACCGCTCCTTCGCTCGGGGCGCTCACCATCAGCGTCGGCGCCGCCTCCTGCGGCACTCCCGTGTCCGGCTTCGCGCTCGAGGCATCCGGGCCCGCCGTCATTCCCGCATCGACGCCTGGCTGCGCCGCATCCGGTCCAGCGACAGCGCCCCCGTCCGGGCCTGCCTGCTTCGCGGCGTCCATTCCTGGCGGCGTCGCCGCATCCGCTCCCGCCTCGCCAGCGTCCGCCGGGATCGTCCGCGTCACAGTCAGAGACCGCTCCGTCTTCAGCCCGTATCCGTCTGTCGCCACCACCACCAACGTCTTCGGGCCCTCCGCCAGCGTCACGAATGCCTGGAACTCGCCCTGCGTGCTCACTCCCACGCTCATCCCGTCCACCGTCACCGTCACCGCGTCGCTCGCGTCCCCGGGCGTCGCCGTCCCTCGCAACAAGATGGTCTCGGAGATCGTCGTCGCCCCATCCGCCGGCTCCGCGATGGCCAGCACAGGCGCCGTAGAGTTTGCCCTCACGCTTCGCGTCGCCTGCCCGCTGTTCCCCACAGCGTCCGTTGCCACCGCCGCGATCGTGTTCAGGCCCGTCGACAGGCTCACCGTCGCCGAGAAGCTCCCGTCCCCCTGCACCGCAACCGCAGTCCCGTTCACCGTCAGCGTCACCGCCGTGGCGTCGGTCACCGTTCCAGTCACGCTCACGCTCAATGCTGTCAGCCGCGTGCCCTCCTCCGGTGTCGCGATCACCACCTGCGGCGCCGTGCTGTCTCGCACCACGCTTACCGTCGCTCGCGCGCTGTTTCCCGCTGCGTCGAACGCCACCACCTCCAAGACGTTCGTTCCCTCACTCAGCGTCACGCTGCCCCGGTACTTCCCATCTCCTCCTTTGATGAGCGTCGTCGCTCCGACCGAGACCGTTCCCATCGGTCCGTCGTCGCTCGCCGACACCACGATCTCCACCGTGCCCGCGGTGGTCTTCGTCCCATCTGCTGGCGACTCGATGGCCACCGTCGGCACCAGGGTGTCGATGAAGAAGCTCCGGCTCGCCTGGGCCTCGTTCCCTACGCTGTCGCTGGCAACCACCTCCACGACGTGCGCGCCCGCTTCAGAGACCACCGCGCCGCTCTCGATGCTTGCCCCATCCAGCTTCCCCGTCACCGACTGCAGATGCGGGTCCGTCGCAGCGAACGTGATCGTCGCGGGCGAGTTGCGCCTCTCACCGTCCGCCACTCCGCCAATCGTGATCGATGGTCCGGTCGCATCAATCGAGAACGCCACGCTCTTGCTTGCCGTATTCCCGCCGTAATCCTCTGCCGTGACCAGCAGGGTGTGGTCCCCCTCCGCCGTGACCGCCGTCCCGCTCTCGTAGTCCTGCCCATCCAGCTTCGCCTTCACGCTCTTCAGATGCCCGTCGGTCGCGCTGAACGTCGCCGTCAGCGGCGGCTTACCCACCTCCCCCTCGATCACGCCCGCGATCTCAATTACCGGCGACGTGCGGTCGATCGCAAAGCTCACCGACTCCACTGCTTCGTTTCCCGCCTCATCCAGCGCTCGCACCACGAGCTCGTATTCGCCTTCCTCCGTGATCCCTTCTCCGCTCGCATAATCGAACCCATTCAACTTCGCGCTCACGCCTGCCAGGTGTTCGTCGCTCGCTCCGTACGTCGCGCTCACCAAGGCCGCGTTGCTCACCTGTCCTTGCGCAACTCCAGCCACCGAGATCTGCGGCAGCGTCCGGTCGATCGTGAAGGTCGCCGTCTCGCTCGCGCTGTTCCCCGCCAAGTCTCTCGCCGTGACCACCAGCACGTGGGTGCGCTCGGCGTTGACTGCAGTACCGCTCTCGTATTCTTCGCCATTGAGCGTTGCCTTGACCTCGTCCGGATGCGCATCCGTCGCCGTGAACGTTGGCACCACCTGGGCTGCATTCGTGCTCAGCCCTTCGAGCTCCGGGTGGATCGCAATCTGCGGTGGCGTCACATCGATCGTGAAGCTAACGCTCACCGTCCGGCCATTGCCCGCCGCGTCCGTCGCCGACACCGTCAGCAGATGCTCCCCTGCCGCCGACACCGGAGTCCCACTCGTGTAAGGCTCGTTGTCCAGCGTGGCCGTCGTGTTGCCTGGATGTGCTTCGGTGACCGTGAACGTCGGCGTCACCGTCGTGTTGCCGATCTGCCCATCCACCACTCCGGCGATCTCGATCTGCGGTGCCGTCGTGTCGATCGTGAAGCCAACCGTCACCGTTCGGCTATTGCCCGCCAGGTCCGTCGCGCTCACCACCAGCGTGTGCTCGCCTGGCGCCGAGACCGTCGCTCCGCTCGTGAACGGCGCGCCGTCCAGCGTTGCCGTGGTGGCATCCGGGTGCGCGTCGCTCACCGTGTACCTCGCCGTCACCGGCGTCTTGCCCACCTGCCCGTGCGTCACGCCGGCCACCTGGATCTCGGGTGCCGTGCGGTCGATCGCGAATCTCACGGTGCGGGTCGAGGCGTTTCCAGCGCCATCGGTGGCGCTCACCACGAGTACGTACTCGCCCTCCAGAACCACTGGAGCGCCGCTCGTGAACACGACCGCATTCAGCGTCGCCTCCACGCTTCCCGGATGCTCCTCGCTCACGCTGAAGCTCGGATTCACCTCCGCAGCTCGGGTCACCAGGCCCTCGCTCACTCCCGCGATCTCGATCTGCGGTGCTGTCCGATCGATCGTGAACGTCGCGGTCTGGCTAGCGAAGTTGCCGGCGAGATCGGTCGCCGTCACCACCAGCACGTACCTGCCCTCGTCGCCTACCGGCGTCCCGCTCGTGAAGGTCGCTCCATCGAGCGTCGCGCTCGTGCTCCCCGGATGCACATCCGCCGCCGAGAAGCTGGGCGTCACCTGGCCCGCATTCGTCAGCAACCCGTTCAGGCCGCCGAGTCCCTCAATCTGCGGCGCAGTCCGATCGATCGCGACCCGCACCGTCGCCACGCTCGCCACTCCGTTACGTGCCATAGCCCTCACAACCAAGACGTGGTCGGCCTCGGCCGTCACCGTCGTGCCGCTCGCGAACGGTGCGCCGTTCAGCGTCCCCTCCACGCTCGCTTTCGGGTCACTCGACGCGAACGTCGGCGTCACCGCCTGGTTCCCGACCTGCCCGTCCACCACCCCACTGACGGTGATCTGCGGCCCTTCCACCTCCAGCCGGAACGCTACCTCCTGCCTCCCCACGTTCCCGACCGTGTCCCGCGCCTCCACCACCAGCACGTGGTCGCCTGCGATGCCTACCTGCGTCCCGCTCGCGAATGCGGCTCCGTCCAGGGTCGCAGTCACCGTCGTCGGGTCCAGATGCTTGTCATGCGCGCTGTACCGCGGCGTGACCGCTCGCGTGTAGACCTGCCCGTCCGCCACTCCAGTCACCGTGATCCGCGGCGGCGTCATGTCCAGCTCGAACTGCACCGTCTCCTGGCTCTGGTTTCCTGCGACATCCTTGGCCTTCACCACCAAGGTGTGCGTCCCTTCCGCGCTGACCTGCGAGCCACTGGCGAGCACCTCTCCATCCACCTTGCCCACCACCGATTCCAGGTGGGCGTCGCTCGCCGCAAAGCTGATCGTGACTGCCTGGCTCCCGAGCTGCCCCTCCGTCACACCGCTGATGCTGATTGCCGGCGCCGTGAGATCGATTGCGAACCTGGCCCTCTCCGTAGCCACGTTGCCCGCCTGATCGCTCGCCGTCACCACCAGCTCGTGATCGCCCTCCGCGCCGATCGACGCTCCCGAGTGGTGCTCCTCACCATCGAGCGTTGCCGTCACGCTGCCCAGATGCGGGTCGCTCGCCGAGAACGTTGGCGAAACTGCGTGGCTCACTACCTGCGCATCCTCCACGCCGTGCAGGTGAATGCGTGGCGCCGTCACATCGATCGTGAACCTCACCGTCAGGCTCGACTCGTTCCCAGCCCGGTCGCTCGCTTTCACGACCAGCTTGTGCTCTCCCTCCTCCGCTACTTGGGAGCCGCTCGTGAAGCTCTCGCCATCGACCTTCGCCGTAACCGACTCGAGCTGCGCGTCGGTCACGCTGAAGGTGGGCGCCACCGGCTGATTGCCCAGCTGCCCTTCGACCACGCCCGTGACGCTGACGGCAGGTGGCGTCAGGTCGACGGTGAACGAGACCGTCATGCTCGCCTCGTTGCCCGCCTCGTCCGTCGCCGTCACCTCCAAGCGGTGCGTGCCTTCTGCCGAGACCTCGTCGCCGCTCGCGAAGGCTTCACCATCCAGCCTCGCGCTCACCAGCACCGCGCTCGAGTCCGTTGCCCGGTAGGTCGGACTCACCGCCCTGCGGTAGCTCTCAGCCTCGGCTACCCCGCTCACCCGTATCTGCGGCGCCACCGTGTCGATCGTGAACCGGACCGTCGTGCTCGACTTGTGCCCTGACGCGTCCTCAGCCTTGACCACCAGCCGGTGGCTGCCTTCCGACGCGACCGTGACCCCGCTCTCGACCGGGTCGCCATCCAGCTTGGCCGTCAGGCTTGCCTGCGGGTCGCTGGAGCTCCACGTCAGCGTCACCGGGCCGTGGACGACCGCGCCGTCCTCGACTCCGGGGATCTCAATCGCCGGCCCGTTCAGCGAGGTGCATGCAGAAATGAGCTGGCCCGTCGTGGCCACGGAGGGAGCGGAGGCTGCAGGCATGGAAGCCCGCTCTACCTCGCTATCGCAGGCACGGTGCACCAGCGCGAGGAATGCAATAGCGATGGATCGCTTCATGGCCTCTCCTGCGTCTGCTCCGCTGCAAGCCGTTTCTCATAGACCCGCACGTCAATCTCCCCGCGAAGCCTCTCCAGCAACATGGCCTGAGCCGCCTGCCGTGCCTCGACTGCCAGTCGCCCTCGAATCTCCTCGAACGCGGGGACCACCAGCTGCGGGTCCTCAACCGCTTGGGCAACGTGATGACCGAACGCAGTGGAGAAAGGCTTGGAGATCTCTCCACGCTTCAGCGCCGCCACGGACGAGAAGAAGACCGAATCCACCTGTCCCTCGAAGAGCGTCCCGAGATCGCCCCCCTTCGCGCCGCTGGCCGGATCCTCGGACCGTTCCCGCGCGACCGCCTCGAAGCTCTCGCCCCCCACGACCTTTGCGTAGATCTCGTTAATCCTCGCCTGGGTCGCGATCCGCGAATCTTGGTCGCCCTCGTCGGCCCTATGTATGACGATGTGCCGCACGTGAACTTGCTTCTTCTTCAGGGAATCCCTTCGCTCCTCGTAGAGCTGGCGCAGCGCCACCTCGTCAGCCGCGGCCGTCAGCTGTTGATCCAGATAGACCTGCGCAAGGATCTCGCGCTCGGCGGCACGAATTCTGGCGGCGACATCCTCCTGCTTGAGGGTCCCGGAGCGGCGAGCGGCCTCGGCGAGCAGGTAGCGCGGAAGCGCCTCGTCGAGTCGGCGCCTGTCGACGGCCGCGCCTTTGGGAGCAGCCGGCTCAAGCACGTCCGAGCGTCGGACCCGGGTCGAGCCGACCTTCGCGACGACGTCCTTGTCCGCGCAACCAACGCAGAGGAGCCCTATTGCGACCAGGACAGATCGGGTGGACCGGCCCCTTGGCTTCGAACCAGGCCTCCAGTCATGCTGCCGCTCACAGCTGCACATCGTGGTCATGTCGGTGGCTCACGGAAGAGTCAGGTTGGCGGAATCGAGGTGCGACGAGCCATCGACCACGAGGCTGCCGCCGTCGGACACGAAGAGGTTGTCTGGCGTGGACATCCAAGCGCCGTTGGTGACGAAGAGGTTGTCGAACCAGAGCTCGTCGGTGCCAGTGGCGGCGAAGGGAGAGGAGGCCGAGAAGGCGCTGCTCCCGCCGTTGTCGATCCTCATGTCCCCATAAACCTGGGACGTGGAGCGCAGCAAGATCGTGCCTGCGCCGCCGGCAGCATCCCCGGCCGCGGTGATCTGCGAGACATCGAACCCGCTCATATCCGCATAGGCAATGGCAATGCGACCGCCGCCGCCGCCCGGAGCGCCTCCGTTGGCGCGGAGTAACCCCGCGCCGCTGAGGCTGCCGACCTCGAGGTTGAGCGAGCCGCCGGCACCGCCGAGGCCTTGAGGCGACACGCTGCCCTGGCCGCCTTCCACGGAGAGAACACCGTCGAGGACCAGCGAGTCCGCCTTGATGATGACGACCCCTCCTCCATTTGCCCCGTACCCGTATTGACCAAGCGAGCAGCCACCCGAACCAGGCTCCCTGGGATTGGTGAAGTCGTCGTAGGTGGGAACGGGCGTCAGGCCAAAGGCATCGCCGACGCCGCCATGGCTCCCAGCGGCGCAGGAAGTCGCTTGGCCGCCGTTCGTCCAGCCAGGCTGGCCGTTGTAGCCGCCTGGGTAGCCACCGTCCGAGTAGATACCGCTCGCCGAGTCGATCCGCAGCTCACCAAGGACCTCCAACGACAAGGGCTCTGTATTGAAGCGGAGAATTGAGCCGTCAAGAACCTCGAGTCCTCCGACCCGGAGGGATTCCCAACTCCAGCTTTCGAAGTAGCAGCCGTGCTCGAGCGTCAGCACGACTCCGTCCAACCCGGTCAGCGGTGGGAGATAGACATTGTGGCCATCCAGCACAATTCGAGAGGCATTTGGAGTGGAGAACGCCCCATAGACATCGAGGTCCTGCTCGACTCGAATCTCGCCACTACCCTCGATCACGAGGTTTTCGAAGATAGCCGAGCAGCCCTGCAGTACGACCTCATTGACAAACATTTCCCCCCAGCTCGAAACCTGCGCTCCGCGCGTCTGGAGCAGCCGGGTGAGGCGTTGGTCGTGGATTGGTGTCCCGGATCCGCAGTTTCCAGCATTATCGACTCTCAGCTCGCCATCCGGCAGGCCCGGCACCTGATAGAGCACCGTGCCGGCTCCGGCGGCCGAGCCACCGTGGGCTGATGTTTGGTCTGGAGAGAGTTCCCCAGACTCCGAAATGTAGACCGCAATCCTGCCGCCACCACCGCTTGGCTCGCCGCCATTGGCCTCGAGACCTCCCAACCCGGAGATGACACGAGCGCTCAGCCAGATCGCTCCTCCAGCACCGCCATATGAGGAGCCGCCACTCGATGCCTCTCCATTCGCAGCAATTCGGCCATCGAGAACCAGAGTGTCCGCGCCAATCCTCGCCAGACCACCACCATTCCCGCCTCTCTCGGTTGGGCTGCCACCACCTCCGCCTCCGAAGCTGTATGGATCGCGCATGTCGCCGTAGGGCTCGGCTTGCCACCAGTCCGTGCCATCGGTCCCTGAAGCGCCGTATCCACCATGGCTTCCGCCACAGGGCCCAGCCATGAGCTGGTCGCCATCCGTACGGCCGCCAGGCGCAGCGTTATCGCCCGAGTGCCCGCCCAGATAGCCACGACCGGATACGTCGATCGTGCCTTCCGGTGTGATGGCGAAGACGCCGGTGGCCTGAATATCGAGGTAGTTGAAGCTGGAGGAGTCGTTCGGGCTATGGCTCAGCACGCCTCCCGCGCCTATGACCACGTTGCGGAACACGTGAGGACCATCGATGGAGAGCGTTCCGGCCTGGACAAGGATGTCCATGCTGTCAAATTGAGTGTCGTCTGGTCCGATGGTGCTCGTGACGAGGAGGGGCTCCACCAGCACCAGAAGGTACTGGGATGCACTGCCCGTGAGACCTGCAAGGTCCTCCGCCACCAACTCGATCAGGTAGTCACCGGGCTCGGTTGGCGTGAAGCTCGCGGAGAGCTGCACCCCGGTGCCGGCATGGACGAAGCGGTTGTCGAGGATCTGCCCATTGACGCGGAATTCGGCCCAAGCGACGTGGTCCAGCTCATCATGGACAGAGCCCGTCAAGTTCGCCGACTCGCCGACTGCCATGTACACGGGCGCCTGCAGCAACTCGACCCACGGAGCATAGTTCGGATAGGTGGAGTAGGTGTGCGTGGCCTCGGTCACGAGTCCTGCGCCGTCAATGGCCATCGCGTTGACGAAGATGGTCACGTTTCCGCTCGGCACGCTCACATCCGCGCACAGCTCAAGGCACCTCGCCCCGCAGCTGGAGGGCACCCCGCTCACCGGGGCTTCATCGATAGTCATCGAGAGCGAGGTTACCTCTACGTCATCGGTCGCCTGCGCGCACAGGTGCGCGATCTCTCCGTCTTGAAGGTTCCGATCGGGCAGGAAAGCGAGAGTCGGTGGAATCGCCTGAATCGCATAGGCCCTGTTCGCGCTCACAGCGCTTGCGCAGGCATCGTTCACGGTGGCGGCAACCACCAGGCTACCGGCGTTAGGGACCAGGTACGGCCCACTGCACTGCTGAACGCAGCCTGCACCGCAGGTCATCAGCAAGGGCGCAACGGGTAGTCCGCCAATCGTCATCGTCAGGCTGTCGGCTTGGAGGGCGCCTGTCGCGCGAACGCATAGATCAGCCGTCTCGCCTGCAAGCAGGCCACGAGAAGGCTCGAATACGAGCGTCGGGGGAGTCGTTCGCAGCTGAGTGGTCGCGGTCGCCTCTGCCTGGGCACCCAGATTGTCGGTGACTTGCGCCCGGAAGACGACGGATTGAACAGACGAACTGCAGGAGGGCGCTTGATACCAATAGGCGGCGCACAATTCGAAGCCTTGGCAGGCGCTCTCCTCTGCGGGGGTCAAATAGTCATAAGGCTGCAGCGCGGTCCCGTTGGCCGAGAGGATGAGCGAATCCACGAAGGTGTCCGGATCCTGCGCTCCGACGAGCAGGCTGATGAATTGCCCCTCGGTCGACCAGGCTGGCGGCAAACCCTTGAGGAAGACCACCTCGGGTGGGTGATTGGGCACGATCGTGGTGGTTGTTTCGGTGCTCGCCTCGAGCCCGAGCTTGTCGGTCACGACAGCACGGAAGAGTACCTGGGTGCTGCCAGAGCTCAAGAGAGGGAGCTTGTACGAGTAGCTGTTGATGTTGCCGGAGGTCGTCGTCACGAGCGTCCCATTTGCAAAGAGCTCGGTCTTCGCGAGGTTCCCATCGGGGTCCTCGACGATGGCGGTCACCCAGATCCAGCTGCCCTCGAGCGCGCTCGCGGGTGGGTTGCTCGGATACGGGAACGAGATGGAAGGCGGCCTGTTCACGGTGACCGTCGTCACCGCTGTCGCCTCGGATTGTCCTCCGAGCGTGTCGGTCGCCACGGCGCGGAACGTCACGGTCCTCGGCGCCCCGATCCCTGATGGGAGCTGGTAGGAAACCGAAACCGAGGAGACCCCGGTCGTGATCAGGGAGCCATCGGCGTACATCTCGACCTGCGCGAGATTCCCATCGAGGTCTGCGCCCACCGCGTAGAGCGGAACAGTGCTGCCTTCGACCGCGCTTGCGGGCGGCTGGGTCGCATTCGGGAACGCGATGGTTGGCATCCGGTTCACCGTGACCATGGTCACGGTCGTGGCATCCGCTTGGACGCCCATGGCATCAGTGGCCACCGCGCGGAACACCACCGTGGTTGGTGCTCCGATCCCTGAAGGAAGCTGGTAGGACTTCCAAATCGAAGCGGTCCCGCTCGCTATCAGAGCTCCGTCAGCAAAGAGCTCGATCTTGGTGAGATTGCCGTCCGCGTCGCTGGCCGATGCAGACACGTAGACACTGCTGCCCTCCACCGCCGAGGCCGGCGGGTAGGCGGCGCTTGGGAAGCTCACGACTGGCGCGCGGTTCGCAGTCACCAGCGTCGTTCTTGACGCCTCTGCTTGGACGCCGAACGAATCGATCGCAACGACGCGGAACTCGACCGAGGAGATTCCACTCGCGGCGCTGGGCAGCTGGTAGCTCAGCCATCCCGAGCTGCTGGCGATGAGCGCGCCATTCGCGTAGACCGCCGCCGACGCCAGGTTTCCGTCCGGGTCCGAAGCGGTGGAGTAGAGGGTGACGGTGCTTCCCTCCAGCGCGCTTGCTGGCGGCCAATTCCCGGATGGGACGCTCGCCACTGGGGGCTGGTTGCCAGTGATCACGGTGGTCGTGGTGGCCTCGGAGACCCGGCCACGGCGATCGGTGCCGACGGCGCGGAAGACGATCTCCGTATCCGAGCTCGACATGGGGAGCTGGTAGGCCATGACGAAGCCGTTCGCCTGCGACCTGATGAGCACGCCATCGGCGTATAGAGCGACGCTCTCGAGGTCGCCGTCGGAATCGCTGGCGTAGACGGTGATCTGAACCGTGCTGCCCTCGACAGCGGTGGTCGGCGGCATGCCGGCCCCGAATGCCACGGTAGGCGCCACGCCATCGGGCACTACGACATAGCTGCGCGTCGCGGAGCTGGTCCGGCCGGCAGCGTCCTCCACCTCGGCCGTGAGGACGACCGTCGAGCCGATGGAGCCCTCCGGGAGGAGCAGCCGATGCGTCAGCGCGACCCCCAGCTCGTTGGCTTCGGCGGTGGCGACCACGGAGGTCCCGACCTTCAGCCTGAGCGTGGAGGCGCCCTCGTCATACGCGCTCACCGCGATCCAATTCACGTACGGACCGGCGCGGAGCTCATTGGGCAGGCCGGTGGGCGTGGTCGGAGGATTGGTGTCGGGCTTGACAGTCACGCTCCTCGACGAGGAAGCGCTCCGTCCGGCGGCGTCGACGACCACCACAGTGAGCTGGTCGGTGGTCTGTGCGTCCAGCACGGGCATGCGAAGGTTGCCAGTGGCGTCCGAGGTCGGAGGAACGCTAGAGGCCGCGGCAGGAGCAACGCTGAGCGAGCCGAGCCAAGTGGTCCCGAACCAGGCATTCGCAGTGAGTGGCCAGGCTCCATGGGTGCGACGTGCTCTCACTGTGACCGTCGCTCCGGAGCCGAAGACGGCGTTGGCGCTCGGCTGCTGGAGCTCGACCGTCGGCAGCTCGGTCACAGGCGCCAGAACCTGGACGCGGCGTGGGGACGTGAACGCCTCGCGCCCGCCCTGGGCTCTGACGCGCATCACCAGCTCGACGCTCGTGCCCGGGGAGGCAGATGCCGGAAGCTGCCACTGAGCTCGGCTGTCGGCGGCATCGAGCCTGGCGACGGAGGCACCGTCGACCATGAGCTCCGCGTCGTCGACACCTCGAGCGCGAGTCCAGCTCGCGACCTCGACCCAGGACCCAGCCTCCAGCTCCTCGGGAGCCGCCGTCAGCCACGCGGCGGTCGGGGCAGGAAGCGCGTCTGGAGCTGCGTAGACGAGCACGCCCGCCAGGCCGTCCGCGACGACGACATAGCCCGCGGCGAGGATGGCGTCATCCGCCCGCCGCGCCGCCAGGTGCGACACGAGCACCGGGGCAGTGGGCACGCGCAGGTCCCAGAGCTCGACGCCTGCCGCGCCTTCGGACGCAAGGGCCAGCGTGCCTACCAGCCGGACGCGGGCGACCTCACCCTGCGTCGCCACCGAGGCCTTCTGGACCAGTCCGCTCTCGGTGACCGCGTACACCACCAGGCCCGCCGCGTTGCCGACGACCGCCAGCTCTCCATCGATGGCCACTGCCCGCGCAGCCTCGCTGGCCACGCCAATCACCTCGGGAGACGAGGCGGCGTCCAGGCCCAGCAAGGCGCTCCCGTTCCCACCGAGCGCCACCAGTGCGTGCTCTCCGTCGGTCGCGACATCGACCGCTCCGCCCGGCAGGCTCACCGACGCGCGATCGGCCGCAGCCGGGAGCGAGGCGGTCGTGGCTGCGGCACCTGCGATGGTCCACAGGCGTCGCGGTGAGACGGCCAGACGCTGCACCGCCGGCCAGGAAGCCAGCACCGGCGCCCACGTCGACGACATGCTTCCGGGAATGCCGGTCGCGCCTTCGTGGCCGACCTTCAAGGACGTTCCGTCCACATAGAGGAGCTCGCGGTCCACCACCTCGACCTGCCGCACGTTGGTGCCGGCGATCGCACCGCGCGCTTCGGGCGACGCCGGCTGCTCGAGGTCGTAGGCATGGACACCTGCGGCGCCGCCGGCGACGAGGAATCCGCGGCGGTGCACAGAGAGCGCTGCTGGAGCGTCCACGAGCGCGAGCGTCGCCAGAGGCTCCACGCCCGCCGCCCCGTTGGAGTCCGGCAGCGCGGAAGCGATCAGCCCGCTCGGCGTGGTCGCCACGAGCGTTCCGCCCGAAACGACCAGGGCTCTGGCATCGAGTGGCAACACCGCCACCAGCGCCGGGGCTCGAGGCTCGCGGATGTCGACGATGCGCAGGTTCGCGTCGTCGCACGCGAGGTACGCGTAGCCACCGTGGGCGGCGAGCGCCCGAACGCCCGGCACCGTGACGTCGGCGAGGCTGGCCAGGGCCTCGTACTGCCAATCGTCACTCGCGAGGATCCGCAGGGACCGATCGGTCCCCACGACAATGACATCCCCGACCTTCTCCGCCGCGCGCACCACGGCCGGTGCGATGTTGCTGCTCTTCCATGTCGGGTTGCCGGACAACTTCGCAGCCCCGACCAGGAGCTGGCTTCCGCTCGCGATCAGGCTGCGCACCGCCACCAGCCCGCCCCCGCTGACGAGGGCCGTAGCGAAGGGCTGGCTGGGCTGCGAGACGTCCAGCGAGTAGATGACCGACCCATCCGACGCCGCGAGGCGCCCGTTGTAGGACACGACGCGGGTGAAGGTGCCCGGCAGGTGTCCGACGCGGACCGGATGGTCCGGCTGCGAGACATCCACGACCTCGATGCCGTCCTCGCCCAGCGCCAGGATCGCCAGATCCTGGAAGGCGGCGACGGACTGAGGCATGCGCGCCGTGGCGTGGAACCCGAGGCCGACCAGGGTCGGGGAAGCACCGCGCGTCAGACGCGCGATGGCGAGCCCTCGAGGGGTGGCCGCGAGCAGCCGATCTCCCAGCACCGTCAGCGCATCGGCATCGGCGAAGCTGCCCCCGAGCGCGACCGAGTCGCCTGGCGCCGTCGGTTGGACGACCATTCGAGTTGTCTGGGCAATCCCCACGTTGCCGGCTCGATCCACCGCTATTGCGCGGATGACGAGGGAGGCGCCCATGAGCGTGTCGGGAGGCAGCGCGTAGCGAAGCTCACGCCCACCGGCGGCGACGAGCGCACCGTCGAGGGTCGCCGTCAAATCGAGCTGCTCGACAGCGGCGCTATCGATGGCGGTCGCCAACACGTGGACCGAGGCCCCGGCGGAGAGGGTCGTGCCGTCCGGCTGGACCGCCAGCGAGATGACCGGCGCAGCGAGGTCATCTACGACCACAAGCGATAGCGCGCCCGGCGCCGATCTGAGGCCGAGGTCATCGACTGCGATGGCGGTCACCACCACGCTGTGCGAGCCGGTTCCCAGAGGCATGCGCACCCGCGCCTCGAAGGGCAAGGACGAGGCGATGGCCTGCTCCGCCCCTTCGACCGCGAAGCTCACGTGGCGGATACCGCTCGCCGGGGTCAGCACCGCGCGCACTGCCACCAGCGAGCCCTCGTAGACGGGGCCCGACTGCACTCGCTCGATGGCCACCAGCGGGCCAGCCGGGGTCGCGTCGTCGGTGACCAGCACCTGGACGGTGATGGGCGCTCCGCGCCGTCCCTGGGAGTCGATGGCTACCGCAGTCAGGCTCAGGGAGCTGTCGAACGCCACGGCGGGCGCCAACGCCTCGAAAGCCAGAGCTGGGGCGCTCGCGGAGACGGGACCTAGCCCTTCGAGCGAATACTCCACGGACGCCACGCGGGCCGGATCCTCGGCAATGGCGGCTGCGTGCAGGGAGGTGCCCTCGAGCACCTCAGCAGGAGCCTGCAGCGAGACGAGCCGCGGGCCCTCGCCCGCATCGACGAGTTGGACCGTCGCAGAAGCCAGAGCGATGTGACCGGCGGTGTCGCGCAAGCGGAGCTCGATGGTCGCCGAGCTGCCTTCACTCGGGAGATCCACGTTCGCGGGCAGCCGGCCGTCGAGCACCTCGACGAGGGTCCCGTCGACCACCAGCTCGGAGGTGAAGGCGACGAGTGGATCGCTCCCCAAGTCGACCGTCGCCGACAAGGAGACCCGAGCCCCCGCTGCTGCAGTCGCAGGCGGGCTGATGGATAGCGTTGGTGTTCCCTGGCCGCGGCCCAACTTCAGCCTGACGAGGCCGGCCTGGGTGACGGCAACCAGATCGTCGCCCGCGCTCGCCGCCCAGCCCGCAAGCTCCGGGTAGAAGGCAGCGCTTCGCGCCTCCGCCCTGCCGTCGAGCACCACCGCACCGCTCGCGGTGCCCACGACGACCCAGGAGCCAAGGCCGGAAAGAGAAAGCGCGGCGGCAGGCAAATCCTCTTGCCCGGCAGCCTGGAAGGTTGCTCCCGCGGGCGCGAAGCAGGCCACTTGCAGCCCAGCGACACATGCCCCACCACTCGCGGTGGCGAGGACCTGATCGTGGCTGCCAGCTAGCGGCACCGACCGCACCTTCTGTGGGGCATACGGAGCCGAGAGGTCGAGCTCCAGCAGCTCGCCCGAGACGATGGCGACCAGCCGAGTCCCAGAGGCAGACAGGCTCGAGACCTGCCCCATGGGCTCGCGCGCGAGCAGGATCAGCCCGGGCCCGTAGATCTCGATCCCCTCGTCGCTGCCGACGGCCAACCCTCCGGAGAAGGATGCGATGGCCGTGGGCTCACGGCGCAGCGCGACCGAGTCCAGGACAGCAAGGTCAGACCCGTGGCGGAGCTCGAGCACCCCCGCACCATCCGCCCGGATAGCGAGGGCGGGTCCCTCAGGAAGGAACCCGAGGCCCACGGGGGCTCCGGTGATGCTTCGTGAGACGGTGGCGGCGAGATCGGCCCGCACATGGCTGTCCAGCGTCCCGTGGCCAGCGCCATCGCTTCCCAAGACAAGGAGGCCATCCCCGCGCAGGAAAGCCGCGACAGGCGTGGTCAAGGGTCCGGCGGCACGAGCGGCGATCTGCGGCGCGGACGCCGCGAATACCTTGAGCGCGCCGGAGATGGAGGCGGAGGCAGTCTCTCCTCCCTTCGACAGTCCCGTGGCCTCGACCGCCACCGCTGCATCCTCGGGCACGAGAGGCAGCTCGAAGCGGTGATGGCCGAGGGGGGCCTGGGCGAGAAGCTCGCCTCCCACGGTGGCCGTCATCGAGCCCTGTGCCAGGGAGACGGCGTCGACCTCGACGGTCGTCCCGCCGAGGAAGAGCGGGCCGACCGGAAGCGAGGCGAGCACAAGGTCCGGGCCAGGCTGCCCGTCATCGGTAATGGTGATGGTCCGGACCGAGGGCGCGCTCTCTTCCCCGGCCTCGCTCTTCGCCATGGCGCGAACCGCGACATAGCGAGAGCTGGCTCCTCCTGTGACCGCTGGCGCCGTGAAGGAGTGTGACCATGGCGGGGTCGTGAGGACGACCTCGTTCTCGTCGATGGCGAGCCGCAGCTCGGCCACGAGGCTCGCGTCCCTGACGTCGGCCACGACCGAGATGGGTGCGCCTTCGACGAACTGGGCTCCGGCCAGCGGCTGAGCAATGACGACGTAGGGCCGGGCAATATCGGGCGCGACCTCGACCGTGCGCGTCGTGGATGCCGTGTTTCCCCGCCCGTCCGTGGCCCGGACAGCGAGCGAGACGGCGGTGGTCGATCCCACCGCGGGTGCGGTCCACCGATAGGTCCAGGGAGGCGCATCAAGGGTCCCGAGGTCCTGCCCGTCCACGGCGAAGACGACGGTGTCGATGCCGCCGAGGTCCTCG
>JACRCT010001232.1 GCA_016218885.1 Deltaproteobacteria bacterium
GCAGGCTCAACGGGGCCTGCCCGCTCACCCCCTGTCCGCCGCCGGGGATCAGGAGCGAGCAGAGGCGGATGGCCCATACCCGAAGCCGTTGGTAGCGCTTGATGTGCAGCTCTTTCGACGCCCTGGCTGGAGGGTCGACCGCGCCCCGCTGGGCCAAGATGGTCACGCACTGGCCGCACAGACCGGGGCCTACGACCTCGACGTCGCAGCGCCGGCAGACGGGGCGCCCGCACTTGCCGCAGGAACCGCATGGCACGATCACTTCCTGCAAGAGAGAAAAGAGCAGCAGCAGCCCCGCCGCGAGCAGCCCAGCGAGCCAGGTGAGCGAGCAGGGTAAGGGCCCGAAGAGACGCTTGGAGAGATCATCTCCGACCCAGGACGGGTGAGCCTCCTCTGCCGCCATCTTCATCAACTGCGCGCCGCCCAAGGTGGTCGCGGGAAGATAGCGGTTGGAGCGCAGGTCGGTGTCACCGGCGATCGCCATGCCAGCCTGCGGATCGAGCTCCACCAAGCGCCGCTGATGCTTCTGGGACTCGGCGAGCTGTCCTGGCGCCTCCTCGCGGCGGGCCAGCTGGGCACGCCGGTCGTAGAGGCGCGCCAGCCCATGATGGGCCATCGGGGAGGCTTCGTTGGCGTTGAGCAGGCGCTGGTAGGAATCACGGGCACCGTCCAGGTCGCCGGCCAGGAAGAGCGCGTTCCCCAGCTCGATCAGAGCCTGGGGCGAGCCGGGCTTGAGCTCGGCAGCCTGCCTCAGCAGGCTCACCGCGGCGGGCACGTCTCCGCGGCGACGGGCGCGGTGCCCCTGCGCGAAGAGGGCTTCAAACGGCGCGTCCGCGCGATCGGCGAGGGCCTGGAGCTCCTGGGTAGGCGCCCCGTCGGGCCCCCCGTGCTCGACCAGGTAGATGAGCTCCGCCCGGGTTCCGCTGAAGGCGGCTTCGCGCTCGACCAGGCTCGCCCCCAGAGGCAGGAGCCCGAAGACGGCCATCAGCGCGGCGACGACGGCCTTCTCGGCGCGGCCCATGTGGAGCCAGGAGGCCAGCGCCAGCCCGAAGAGGAAGAGGAAAGGCCCCAGCCCGAAGAGCAGCGGCAGCAAAACGAACAGAATGCCGGCCAGAGAGGTCTGCGCGCGCCACGACCCCGAGGGGAACAAGTGGTGGACGTCGTGCAGGAAGTATCGGACGTGGCGCAGGAAGACCAGGAGCACCACCGCAGCCCCGGCAAGGAGGAAAGCCCCCAGCAGCGCCGCCGCGATCTCCGCCAGCGTCGCGGCCCGCCACCTGGGTTCGCGCCACGTCGCCTTGACCGCCTGGAGCGTCGCATCGAGGTAGCGCCCGAAATCGGCCAGGTCCTCGCTCCAGGCGCTGCGCGCGACGGCCCAGTGCGCGGCGGGCAGGTCGGGCGCGAGCTGAGTGGCGAGGACCGCACGACGCACCGCCTCGGCGGCATCGGACCGGACCAGCGCCTTCGACTCGTGACTCAATGCCGCGCCGATGGTGAGGAGATTGGAGTAGCCGAGCTCCTCGCGCAGCCTGGCGATCTTCCGCTCGTGCTCCAGCATCTCGTGGACGGCGGAGCGGCCCAAGGCCTCTCGTCTGGCAGCCCAGGCGGCGAGCAGCTGCGCGTCGCCGTCGGCCGGGGGAAGAATCAAGGGCTTGATGCTCTTGTCGGAAAGGCCAGCAGGGGCGGCCGCACCCGCGTCTACCGCGTTTCCCGCGTCCGCGGTCCCGAGGAGGGCGGCATCGGAGGAAGCACCCGCGTCGCGCTTCGAGGAGCCGAAATCGGGGCTCTCGAAACCCGCATCGCGCGCGCGCGGGCGCTCTGTCTTTCCGGGGATGAAGGTGTCCTCGTCCCCAGAGTCGTCGGAAGCATCCTCGACCGGCAGCTCCTCTGGGGGCGGAGCGGGCTTCTTGAGCGTGGGGATCTCGATGTCCTCGACAGGCCGCGGCCGCTTGGTCTGGGCGCGAGCGGGTGCCGTGAGGGCGAGCACACCGCAAAGAATGGCGAAGAGGAGGCGGACGCTCATCGAGTACGTCGCGACGGCGGAGGCGCGCTGCGTGGACGGTCGGGGATTCTAGCCGCCGGGCGCGCGGACCCGCAAGGTCCCTGAGGGACGACCAGGCCGCCCACGAGTCAGTCCTTGCCCTCGCGAGGAGCTGGCCTAGAGTGACGACATGAGTCGCGCCGCCGAACAGCTTGATCGCCTGATGGCCATCGTCCAGACGTTACGCTCCGAGGCGGGCTGCCCTTGGGATCGAGCCCAGGACATCCGCTCGATGCGGCCCTTCCTCATCGAGGAGGCTTACGAGGTCCTGGAGCAGATGGACTCGATAGCCGAGGGCGGGCCTCTGGCCCCTCTGTGCGAGGAGCTTGGCGATCTGCTCTTCCAGATCGTCTTCCACGCCCAGATAGGTCACGAGCAGGGCGCGTTCGCGATGGCGGACGTGGTGCAGTCGATCTGCGACAAGATCGAGCTCCGCCATCCCCACGTCTTCGCCGGCCGGAAGATCCAGGAGGGCGACGACGTCGACGGCTGGTGGGTCAAGCTCAAAGCCGAGGAGCGCCGCCGCAAGACCGGGAACTCCGGCAGCGTGCTCGACGGCGTGCCCCGCGAGGCCCCGGCGCTGCAGCGCGCCGAGCGGCTCACCGAAAAGGCGAGCCGTGTGCGCTTTGACTGGACTCGGGTCGAGGACGTACGCGCCAAGGTGGACGAGGAGCTGGCAGAGCTCGATGAAGCCATCCGCGGTGGGGACCGCGTCCGCATCCAGGAGGAGCTCGGCGACACCCTCTTCGCCCTGGCGAACCTGGGCCGCTGGCTTCACGCCCCTCCCGAAGACGCCCTGCGCGGCACGATCGGCCGCTTCGTCGAACGCTTCAGCTTCATCGAGAAGCGACTCCAAGAGCGCGGTCGCGAACCGTCCGAGTCGAGTCTTGAGGAGATGGACGCTCTTTGGAACGAGGCCAAGTTGGCGCTCAAGTCGAAGACTTGATCGAGCGCGTTGAACATTCCTTACATGCGACTACGTTCCGATCGCACGCATTGTCCACAGGTTCTGTGGAGAAGCTGTGGTGAACCCTGTGGGTTGAGAGGAAGGCCCCTCGCATCAATGCCCGCCACATCGTTTTGCTGAATCGAACAGCAATTGCGCAACCACCTGTAATCACGGGCCTAATAGAGCCTGCACCAGAGTGCTACAACGTGGCGGTCCCGCGCGAGCCAGCCGGAGCCCCGAAAAGCCCACAGGCAAGGGGCCTGGAGCACCCCGGAAGGGCCGGAGCAGGTTCGATCGTGCTGCTTGACATGCCAGATCGAAAGCTGTTACGAGACGCGCCCGTTGCGGCTCCCGTAGGTTTCGGCGCCGTCCGTCTTTGGAGGAAGAAGTGGCCAACATCAAGTCCGCCGAGAAGCGTCACCGCCAGAGCCTGAAGCGCCGCGCCCGCAACACCCATTGGCGTTCGAGCGTAAAGACGGCCGTGAAGAAGGTGCGCGACGCCGTTGCTGCGAAGGATCCGGCCAAGGCCAAGGACGCCCTCAAGGCTGCCGAGAAGACCCTCAAGAAGGCCGCCTCGAAGGGCGCGGTTCACAGCCGCAATGCCAGCCGCCACGTCGGCCGTCTGATGAAGGCGGTTTCCGGCGTCGCTACCGCCAAGTAGCTCTTCGCCTCTCCCTCGCCAAGCCGGCCAGCAAGCGCTCGCTTGCCTCAGAGGGTGGCGATCTGCTCGCTCAGCGCTTCGACGAGATCCCTTTCATTCCAGGCCGTCAGGTCCTTGTCGAGGGTCGTGACGACCCTCCGTGCGACCTGATGGTCGAGGTGCGCGCGGAGCACGCCCAGGAAACGGGGCGGTGCGACCAGCACCAGCCCGCTGAAGGCGTTGCGGGACAGCCCTTCGCGCAAGGTCGCGGCGAGCCGCTCGGCAAATCGGGCGATCTCCACTTGGTGGGCATCGGTGTGCGGATCGACCGCAGAGCGGATGGTCGGGGCATAGCGCTGCTGGACCCGCCCAAGCCGATCGGTCAGGAACTCGTGGAGGTGCGCGCGTGCGGCAGGGTGGTTGAGCTCGAGCAGCAGCTCGAATCGACGGCGCGACGAGGCCTGGTAGAGCCGAGCCCGGCTCCCATCAGCCACCAGGATCCAGGTGTTCATGGCTCCTCCGGACTGGACGATCGTCCCACCCTGAAGCTGGTCGTTGAACGACCGCACGGCAACGTCGCTGCGCAGCTCTCTTTTGTGCCGTCGCGGGCTGCAGGCTCGAACTAGGATGCGGGCGCCTCCGTTCCTGTCTCACCGAAAGCCGCGCCATGCCGCCTATCCGCCGCCCTCCACGCATCCTCGTCTTGGGCCGAGGCCGGCTGGGAGGCTCGCTCGCTCGCGCCCTGCGGCGGGCAGGTTGGACAGTCCGCCTCCTCCCGGGGCGCTCCGCATCAGAGGGCGATGCCGTGGACGCGATCCTGCTGTGCGTCCCCGACCGGTCCATCGCACAGGTGGCCCGCAGGCTCGCCCGCTCGCTCAAGGCGCGCCCCCTGGTTGCCCATTGCTCCGGAGCGCTCGACCTGTCCCCTCTCGAGCCGCTTGCGACTCAGGGCTGCGGCGTGGGGTCCTTGCACCCGCTCCAGGCTGTCCCCTCCCCCCACGAGCGCCTCTTCGGCTTCGCCGCCATCGACGCCCCACGCCCCAAGGACGCGTCGCTCCTCGCCAAGGTGGCGCGAAGCGCTGGCCTGCAACCCCTGGGTCTGCCAGGAGCGCCCCGCGCCCTCTATCACGCGACAGCGGCGTTGGCCTCGAACGGTCTGGTCGCCCTCCAGGAGCAGTCGGCCGAGCTGCTCGAGCGCTGTGGCGCGCCCAAGCGGCTGGCACGGGAGGCCGTCACGAGGCTGATGGTGTCGGCGTTGGGGCGCGACCTCACCGGCCCCGTCGCCCGCGGCGATGCCTCTGTCGTCGCAGCCCACCTCCAGGCACTGCGCCGCTCGGCTCCCGACGTCTTGCCGCTCTACCGCGCGCTCGCCACGACCCAGGTCGGGCTCGCCCGCGAGCTCGGGCAAGCCACGGCTGGCCAGCTCAGGGCGATCCTCGAGGTGCTCAAGGCGCCCGGTACAGGCCCCTCTCCCGGGCGTAGGCGAGCACCTCGCGCGGGACCAGCGCCGAGACGTCCTGCGCGCGGGCGAGCTTCTCGCGGATCTCGGTCGAGCTGACCTCGGGGAGCGCCGGCCCCACCACCCCGGGAGCGGGGAAGCCCGCGCGCGGCACGACGATGATCGCGGCCATTCGCTCGATGCGATCGAAGTCCTTCCACTTGCTGCGCTCCGGAAGGATGTCGGTCCCGATGACCAGGCTGAACTGGTGCTCCGGGTACTTGCCGATCAGGTGGTCGAGGGTCTCCACCGTGCGGCCCGACCCGGGGGCCTCGGCCTCCACGCGGCTGACCTCGATGCCGCCGCTGAATCGCGCGGCGGCGAGCTCGCACATCCGCACCCGGTCCTCGAAGGGAGCCAGGCGCTTGGCGAAGGGGTGCCTGAACACCGGCATCAACCAGACGCGGTCGACCTCGCGCGTGGCCAGCACGTAGTAGGCGTTCATCAGGTGGCCGACGTGGGGCGGGTTGAACGAGCCGCCGAGCAGGGCGATGCGCAAGGGACCTCACCTCACCGTCAGCTTGCTCCGGGTCTGCAAGGCGAGCGGGACGCGGCGGAGCTCACGCCCGTCGAGGCCCAGCGACACGAATTCCCAGGACTTCTCCTCCTGGACCAGCAGCCCGCAGGTCCGCTCGGCCGCCCCGGTGAGCCTGCCGGGAGTCACGAAGAAGCGCGTGCCGATCTGCACCACCGCCGGCGCGGGGCTGTTGCCGTGGAAGAGGAATGTCGCGGGCTCGATCTCCTCGCGCGTCAGGTCGGCCTTGTCGTGCACCAGGATGGCGATGCGGTCGCCCACCATGTCCGGCAGGGTCCGCGGCACGTTCGGGTCGCGGTAGTGCAAGCTGTCCTTGTCCGGGACCCGGGCGAAGCGCGAGCTGAAGGCCTCCACCGCGTCCTTCTTGAGCCGGTGCGCCACCCCGCCCAGCTCCGCCGCTGCCGCCTTGGCGACGAAGGCCGCCACGTCGGCCAGGAAGTCGGCGTCGCCGTACTCCGCCCCTCCGCGGGCCTGCTCGCGTTTGCGCTGCACCAGATCGTCGAAGTCGCTCCAGCGCCCGCCCAGAAACAACACCCGCGAGGCGCCGTGCCGCTCGATCAAGAGCTCGCAGGCGCCTTCCAGGGCGTCGAGGTCCCCCTGGCTGTCGGCGACCAGTCCCAGCTTCACCGCGCCACTCTAGCCTTCCGCGCCGCTCAGCGCAGCCCCCGCAAGAGGCCCAGCGCGACCTCGAGGTCGGCCGGCAGCGGCGCCTCCACGGTGAGCGGCTCGCCGGTGTCGGGGTGCGGCAGCGTCAGGCGCTGGGCATGCAGCGGGGTGCGCCCCAGAAGCACGTCCCCCGCGGGCGCGAGGCCCAGCTCACCCCGCAGGATCCGCTCTACCCCGGCGTAGGCCCCATCCACCGCCAGCGGGTAGCCGGCGTACCTGAGGTGCACGCGGATCTGGTGGGTCCGTCCGGTCTGGGGCAGCGCCTCGAGCAGGGCGAACCCGTGAAAGCGCTCCACCAGCCGGAAGGTGGTCACCGAAGGCTTGCCCTCCTCCCCCTTGGCGGCGGGGCGCGACTTCCCACGCCGCGCGGCCACCAGCGCCACGTCCACCGTGAGCTCGGGCACCGGCGGCTCGCCGCGCACCAGGGCCAGGTAGCGCTTGTGGACGCGTCCGCGCTCGAAGGCCAGGCTCATCTCGCGCTGGGCGGCGGGGCTGCGCGCCAGCAGCAGCACTCCGCTGGTGCCCCGATCGAGCCGATGCACGAGCCGCAGAGCCTCGCGGCGCTCCCGCGCGAGCTGGTCCAAGAGCGATGGCTCGGCCTCACCCATCCGCCCGCGCACCACCAGCACCCCGGCTGGCTTGTCCACCGCCAGCACCGAGGCGTCCTCATGCAGGACCCGCGTCATCTGAAAGCCTCCACTCTGTCCTTGGCGAAACATGTGGCAGGCGTATCATCACGCCCGCCTCCGCCGCCGCGCATTGTCCGCGCCGCCCTTCCCCGGAGCGCACGCAACTTCTTCTCTACTCGGAGCGACGCCATGACCATCGCGATCACTGGAAAGAACCTGACCATCGAAGACCTCGTGCGCGTCGCGCGCGACCAGGAGAAGGTGGAGCTGGCCCCGGAGGCGCTGGAGCGCATCAAGAAGTGCCGCGCCATGCTCGACAAGAAGGTCGAGGCCCGGGAGACGATGTACGGGGTCAACACCGGCATCGGCGAGTTCAGCGAGGTCGTCCTCAACGACGAGCAGGTCAAGCAGTTCCAGCGCTACCTCATCTACAACCACGCCGCCGGCATTGGGAAACCCGCACCCGTGGAGCACGTGCGCGCCGCCATGGTGAGCCGCTGCAACGTGCACGCCCGTGGTCACTCGGGTTGCCGCCTGGACATCA
>JACRCT010001233.1 GCA_016218885.1 Deltaproteobacteria bacterium
ACCAGCGCAGGGCCGGCAGGGCCTCGCGCGCGGCCTGCGCCTCGTCCAGGAAGAGAAGGTCGTGGTCAGGCGAGATATCGTGCCCAAGGGCAAAGCCTAGCTCGTCCAACACACGACGCGGGTCGCGCTGGGAGAAATGTCTGGCTATGGATGGGTCCCGCTCGAAGTTGACCTCGACGAGGTGGCGCTTGCATCGCTTCGCGAGGTCACGCACCAACCAAGTCTTGCCGACCTGCCGAGCGCCCTTGAGAATCAAGGGCTTGCGACTCGGGTCCCCGAGCCATCTATCGAGTTGCTGACCGAGCGATCTATTCACGCAACCCACGGTATCAACGCGTTGTTTGCTTGACCAGACCTCCGAAACAACGCGTTGATTCAGGACCCATCTCGCTCAAGCGTCGCCTCCGAGGAAGCGTGTGAGCTGGCCAGCAGCCGGTCATGGCCTGGCGACAGCGCCGGCAGGTGTGGGGCGCCTCTTGAGGATGTGTCCGGCTTCACGGGGCGGATCGATCGCTTCCAGGGGAAGAGCGAGTTCGGCGTATCCTCCGGTCCATGCGCCTCTCTTCGAGAACGCTCGCCCCGTTGCTCGCCTGTGCCGCCCTCTGCTTCGGCTGCTCCAAAGCCCCCGCCACGGGCGCCGATGCGGGCGGCGTCCCTGGCGACGCTTCCCTATCGGGCTCCGACGCCGATGCACCGATGCCTCCTGATGCGGGCCAGGTCGGCGCCCTCTGCGACGGTCAGTCCCTGCCCTCCTGGGTCGAGCGCAAGGCGGGCGCGCGCTTCGCCTTCAAGTGCGGCGCTACGGATCTCGAGGTCACGGTCTTCGACGAAGGCACCTTCCGCCTGCGCTACCAGGGCGAAGGAAGGCCCGACCGGTCCTACGCGGTGGTGGGAGTCCCCCGGCCGGTCGCGATCCGCGCGGGAGGTCCGGAGGACCGCTTCGGGATCTGTACGAGCGAGCTGACGTTGGAGGTGACGGCCGGCTGCCGGGTCCGCGCCACCCAGGCGGACGGCACGGTGATCGTCGAGGACCCCGAGGGCGGCGGCTACTTCGAGAACGCCAGCGGCCTGCGCGGGGTCCAGCGCTCCTTGCGCGCCGAGGAGCACTTCTACGGTCTGGGAGAGAAGACCGGCCCCCTCGACAAGCGCGGCCAGGCGGTGCAGATGCGCAACACCGATGCCTTCGACTCCACCTACGAGGGCTTCGCGCCGGGAGCCGACCCCCTCTACCAGTCGGTCCCCTTCTTCGTCGGGCTGCTCGGCGGCTCGGCCTACGGCGTCTTCACCGACAACAGCTACCGCACCCGCTTCGATCTGGGCGCCGCCGACCCCGCTCGGGCAGTCATCACCGCCGACGGTGGAGTGATCGACCAATACCTGTTCGCCGGCCCGGCGATGTCGGACGTCTTGCGCCGCTACACCGGGCTCACCGGCCGCATGCCGCTGCCGCCGCTCTGGACGCTGGGCTACCACCAGTCGCGGTGGGGCTACTCGCCCCGCAGCGAGGTGCTCTCCATCGGCGAGGAGCTGCGCCGCCGGAGGATCCCCGCCGACGGCCTCTGGCTCGACATCCAGCACCTGGACGGCTTCCGCTCCTTCACCTGGGATCCCTCGACCTTCGCCGACCCGGGCGCTCTGGTGTCGACGCTGGCCGAGAGGGGCTTCAAGACGACGGTGATCGTCGACCCCGGCATCAAGGTGGACCCGGCCTGGTCCATCTACTCCGAGGGCGTGCGGGATGGCCGCTTCCTGCTCGGCGACGACGGGCAGCCGTTCGTGGGCGAGGTCTGGCCCGGGGCGGCGGTCTTCCCCGACTTCTCGGCGCCGGGCACGCGCGACTGGTGGAAGACCCTCCTCGCGCCGGACGTGCAGCTCGGAGTGCGCGGGCTGTGGATCGACATGAACGAGCCGGCGAGCTTCAAGGTCGAGCACGGGCGCACGGTCCCCGACGCGGTGAAGGCGCACGGCGACGGGGTGGCGACGACGATGGCGGAGATCCACAACGTCTACGGCCTGCTCGAGGCCAAGGCGACCTACGAGGGCATGAAGGCCGCAGCACCGAGCCACCGGCCCTTCGTGCTCACCCGAGCGGGCTATGCCGGCGAGCAGCGCTACGTGGCCGTGTGGACCGGGGACGCGCCGAGCTCCTGGCCCACGTTGCAGGAGTCGGTGCCGATGCTCCTGAACCTGGGGCTCTCGGGAGTGCCGTTCGTCGGCAGCGACGTGGGCGGCTACTCCGGAAGGGCGACTCCGGAGATGTTCGCGCGCTGGATGCAGGTGGGCTCCTTCTCGCCCTTCTTCCGCGCTCACACCCAGAACAGCGGAGCCAGGCAGGAGCCATGGGTCTTCGGGACCGAGGTGGAGGACATCAGCCGCGCGGAGATCCAGGGCCGGTACGAGCTGCTTCCCTATTGGTACAGCCTCTTCCGCGAGGCGGGCCTGACCGGCGCGCCCATCCTGCGGCCGCTGGTGTACGAGTTCACCGCCGACGCCCAGACACACGAGCGAGGGGACGAGGTCATGCTCGGCCCGTGGATCCTGATCGCTCCCGTGCTCGAAGCCGGGGTGCAGACGCGCTCGCTCTATCTGCCCGCGGGACGTTGGTTCGAGGCGCGCTCGGGCGCGGTCGTGGAAGGGCCGACCACGCTGGAGGTGGGCCTGACGCTCGCTGCGCGACCGACCTACGTGCGCGAGGGAGCGATCATTCCGCGGAGCGAGGCCACGCAGTGGGTCGGTGAGAAGCCGATGACCCTGCTCGAGCTCGACGTGTACCCGGCGGCGAGGGAGACCACCTTCGCGCTCTATGAAGACGAGGGCGACGCCTTTGGCTACGAGGCCGGCCAGTACTCACGCGTGACCTACACGCTCCAGCGCACGGCGACGGGGGCGACGCTCACGGCGAGTGCGCGCGCAGGCCAGCGGGCGCCGGCTGCGCGGAAGCTGCACGTGCGGGTGCGGCGGGTGGACCATGTGCCGG
>JACRCT010001252.1 GCA_016218885.1 Deltaproteobacteria bacterium
CGGCCTGCACACGCTCGCGCGAGGCCTCGATCTCCGTGCCGTCCATGCTTCCACCTCAAGGTGGGCATGGAGAGCGGACCATTGCTGCTGGTGACTCCCCCGAGATTCCGCCAAGCAGGCAGCCGCGGGGTAGTCACATCCCCTGGCGGGTGCTGGCTCGCCAGCCAAGCGGCACCCTGGAGCCTGCCGGTCTGCCGCTCCCCCGCTACGGATGTACTGAAGGGCGCCACTGGCTTGTTCCCAAATTGGGAACCAGATAGCATCAGCTCGTGAAGATTCTCTCCCGCCCAATCCTGCGCCAGTTCTGGGAGCGGGAGGACTGCAAGGACTCGAAGCAGCCTTTGCTGTCCTGGTTCAAGGAGGTGGAGAAGGCGGCGTGGAAGAGCCCGGCCGACGTGAAGAAGCTCTACAGCTCGGCCGACTTCGTGAGTGACGGCCGCATCGTCTTCAACATCGGCGGGAACAAGTACCGGCTCGTTGCCTGGGTTAAGTACAGCCTCCAGCTGGTGCTCATCAAGTGGGTGGGAACCCACCAGGAATACGGCGAGGTCGATGTGACAACAGTGGGTTTGTCATCGACTGCGAAGCCGCCGTCGAAGCGAGGCAAGTAGGAGCGGACATGAAGAAGCCGAAGCTCAAGGCCATCCACAGCGAGAAAGAGCACCGGGAGGCGTTGGCGACCATCGAGCGCCTCTGGGACGCCAAACCGGGCACACCGGACCACGACGCGCTCGAGGTGCTTGCCCTGCTCGTGGAGGACTACGAGAAGCGCACCTTCCCCATCGAGGAGCCGGACCCTGTCGAGGCGATTCGGTTCCGGCTGGAGCAGACCGGCAAGGAGCCGAAAGACTTGGTCTCCATCCTCGGCTCGCGCAGCCGAGTCTCCGAGGTCATGAACCGCAAGCGAAGCCTCACGCTCACCATGATTCGCCGGCTCTTCGACGAGCTGCACATTCCGATGGAGGCCTTGATTCCTCGACGCGGGCCGGCGACTACACGATAGGTCACCGTGCGCGAATGGCCTCCCGGTGTCCACCCAGCCTTGGAGGTCATCGTGGAATCAGGGATACGACCGCACGGGCCCTACCAGAGCCTGCAGCGCTCCAAGGACCTTACTGGCGGACGCGTGGAGGCGGGATGGGCTCCTGGTGGGCTTCACTTCGGCAACGTTGCCGAAGTGGAGGGCGGCCGTGAATCAATCCACCAAAAGTGGATGCGAGCATGACCGATGGTCATGCGCGATCCAGGCCGGTCACTCATGCCCTGGCGGTCTCCCGCCGGCCGGCATGCCAGGCGGCGGCCATCCAGATCAGCCCGCCCAGGGCGACGGCCACCGGCACGATGAGCATCGCCTGGGACAGCGAGCCGGCGCTCGACCCGCCCTCTGCCGAGAGCAGGCCGATGAGGTAGGGAGAGGGGACGTCGCCCAGGATGTGGATGGCGAAGATGTGGAAGGCCACCGCGGTGGCCCTCTCGGCCGGGGAGACGAGGTTGACGATCGCCGAGTTGATGGGGCCGGTGGAGGCGAACAGCAGGATCTCGGCGACGACGATGGCCGGCAGGTACAGCGTGGGCGACTCGGCGCGCAGGGCGACGAAGGCGAAGGGGACGGCCAATAGCGTGGCGATCCCCGAGAGCCACAGATAGGCCTGCCGGTTGCGCTTGAGGAACCAGTCGCCCAGCCACCCGCCCGCGAAGGTGCCCACGAAGCCGGTGACGACCACGATGGCCCCGAACTGGATCGAGGCGTCCTCGCGAGGCACGCCGCGCACGCGCTCGAGGAAGGCGGGCATCCACATCGCCAGCCCGCCGATGGCGAACGTATAGGCGGCGTAGCCGAGCACCGTCAGGGTGTACGCGCCGTTGCGCAGCAGGCCGGCATAGGTCGCCACGATGCCCCTCGCCGGCCGGCTGCCATCCCGGTTGGGGTCCGGCTCGTCCATCGCTCCCCGCGGCGGATCGGCCAAGCGCAGGCAGGCGAGCGCCAGCAGAAGCCCTGGCGCCCCCGCGACGAAGAACGCGGAGCGCCAGCCGAAGTGCTCGTCCAAGAGCCCGCCCACGATGAAGCCCAGGGCCGAGCCGATGGGGATGGCGGCGTAGAAGATGGCGAAGACGCGCCCGCGCTGGGGGCGCGGGAAGTAGTCGGACAGCAGGCTGGGGGAGATGGTGCCGTAGGCCGCCTCGCCAACGCCCACCAGCGCGCGGCAGGCCAGGAGGGCGAAGAACGAGCCGGCGAACCCGCCCAGGACGGTGGCGAGGCTCCACACGCCCACCCCCAGCGCGATGAGCCGGGTGCGCGAGCCCCGGTCGCCGAGCGCGCCGAAGACCGGGGAGGCGAGCATGTAGACGATGATGAAGCCCGGCCCGAGCATCCCCAGCTCGCGGTCGGTGATCGCAAAAGCCTCCCGCAGGCTCTCGAAGAGGGAAGAGATGACGAAGCGGTCGAGGTAGTTGAAGAGATTGACGAGGGTGAGCACCGCCAGCCCGCGGCGGAAGGCGGCCGTGGCAGCCGAAGAGGGGGCAGGGGCGTCGAGCAGCGGGGGGTTCATGGCGGACCGGGTGGGAGAGTCTGCCGGGGCTCGGGGGCCACCGCAAACCGGTCCAGCCGAGGAAAGGGAGATACCTCAAGCATCGAGCGGGGTTGCTCCACATTGACAGGGTGAGGCCCCTTCGCTAGCTATACCTGCCCGCGACGAGGAGCCATCGACCTCTTCAGTGGGCAGGGAGCACCTACGAAGCCGTCCTTCCAGCAATTTCCAGGGGTGTGCGCGTGAATCCATCGAGCATCGCGCGTCGCTACGCCAAGGCCCTGTTCGAGCTCGCCGCCGAAGACGGCCTGCTCGAGCAGACCGGACAGGAGCTGGCCGCGCTGCGCCAGGCCCTCGAGGCCGACCCGCAGCTGGAGGTCGCCCTGCGCAGCCCCTCGACCACCCGCGAAGAGCGGACGGGAGTAGCCGAGGCCCTGGTGAAGGGCCTCAAGCCCGGGCCGACGCTCGCCAACATGTTGCGCCTGCTCGCCGAGCGGGGGCGCCTGGCAGACCTGCCGGCCATCGAGCGCGTCTACCGTGACCTGGCCGACGAGAGGGCCGGCCGTGTTCGCGCGCGGGTGGTGAGCGCGGTGCCGCTCTCGGAGGAGATGGCGGGGCAGATGGTGGCCGCCCTCACCGGGGCCACCGGCAAGAACGTGGTGGTCGAGCGCGCCGTGGACCCGTCGATCCTCGGTGGCGCGGTGGCGCAGGTAGGCAGCCAGGTGTTCGACGGCAGCATCCGCAACCAGATCGCGCAGCTCAAGCAGCAGCTCAAGGCTTAAGTCAACCGCTGACAGTGGGAAGCGAGAACCATGGACATCCGCGCTGACGAGATCTCCCGAATTCTCAAGGAGCAGATCCGCAACTACGGCAAGAAGGTGGAGGTCTCCGAGACCGGCACCATCCTCGCCGCCAGCGACGGCATCGCCCGCATCCACGGCCTGGAAGGGGCCATGGCCGGCGAGCTGCTCGAGTTCCCCGGTGGGGTGCGAGGCATCGTCCTCAACCTCGAGGAGGACAACGTCGGCGTGGCCATCATGGGCCACTACGAGCACCTGCGTGAGGGCGACACCGTCAAGCGCACGGGCCGCATCGCCCAGGTGCCGGTGGGCAAGGCCGTCCTCGGCCGGGTGGTCAACGCCCTGGGCGAGGCGGTCGACGGCAGGGGCCCCATCGCCTCCACCGAGACCCGCAAGATCGAGATCAAGGCGCCGGGCATCGTCAAGCGCAAGAGCGTGCACCAGCCGCTGCAGACCGGCCTCAAGGCCGTCGACGCCATGATCCCCATCGGCCGCGGGCAGCGCGAGCTGATCATCGGCGACCGCCAGACCGGCAAGACCGCCATCGCCATCGACGCGATCATCAACCAGAAGGGCGGCGACGTCTTCTGCTTCTACGTCGCCATCGGCCAGAAGCAGTCCACCGTGGCCCAGGTGGTGGACCGGCTGCGCAAGCACGGGGCCATGGAGTACACCTGCGTCGTGGTCGCCGGCGCCAGCGAGTCCGCGCCGCTGCAGTTTTTGGCGCCCTACGCCGGCTGCACGATGGCCGAGTACTTCCGCGACAACAAGATGCACGCGCTCATCGTCTACGACGACCTCTC
>JACRCT010001290.1 GCA_016218885.1 Deltaproteobacteria bacterium
CGTCCAGGAACCGGGACGGCTATGGCGTCGCTACCTCCTCAACGATCCCCGCTTTCTCGCCATCCTCTGGCGCTCGCTGAGAACCCCTGTGCACCAACGGATCGTCGTTCGCGCGCCGGGCGCGGAGGCCGCGTGAGGCGCAGGACGGTCGGGCATCCGCTTGGCCCAGGGAGCGTGAGGTGAAGACAGTGAGCTCGAGCTCCGAGGGCCGCCAACCTCACGCGCAGTATCTCGAGCGCCGATACTTCCCGGAGATGGACGGCCTCCGGGCCTTCAGCATCCTGGCGGTCGTGGCGCACCATGCCGGCGTGGGCTTCGGCCGGCCCTACCTGGCAGTGGTGCTGTTCTTTCTGATCAGCGGATTCCTGATCACCACGCTGCTGTTGAGAGAGCGCGCGGAGACGGGAAGGATCTCCTTGCGGACCTTCTGGGCCCGGCGCGCGCTGCGCATCTTCCCGCTCTATTACGCGGCGATCGCGATCTATGTGGTGCTGGTGCTCCTGCTGCAGCGTGACACCGCGGTCGGCCGGCAGTTCTTCAGCAATCTGCCCTACTTCGCGACCTGCACCTCCAACTGGTTCGTCAATCTGGACCAAGGGAGCAGGATCATCTTCTACTTCTCCTGGACCGTCGCAACCGAGGTCCAGTTCTATTTGCTCTGGCCGCCGATCCTCGCGCTGACACGTCGCTGGCTGGTGCCCGTGGCGGCGATGACGGCCCTGATGGTCGTGAGCGCGGTGTCCCGCTATCTGACCCACAGCGGAGAAGTCGATGGCGCCGCCGTGGGGTTTCGGATCCTGAATAGCATCTCCGTCCCCATCGGCGTGGGCTGCCTGATGGCCTTTGGGCTGCAGTGGAAGACCGGCTTCGATGTGGTCCATCGGGTCGCCGGGCGCTGGTGGAGCGGTCCTCTGTCCCTCACGCTTCTCGCAGCGGCCTGGCCCATCCGCGCGATCCCCGAGGAGGTCTTCTTTCCTCTCCTGGGGTGGCTGCTGCTGTCCACGGTCGTCCGGGAGGGGAGCGGCCTGCAGCTTCTGCTGGCCAATCCCGTTGTCCTGCACCTGGGCAAGGTCACCTACGGGATCTACTTGCTGCACATGCTGATGCTCAACCTCGCGCGCCAGGTGATCGGGCCGACGCACATCGTGGCCGACTTCGTGGTGGCGGTCATCGCGACCGTCATCGTGGCGAGCCTGAGTTATCGGTACTACGAGCGACCCTTCATGCGTCTCAGGCTACGACCTGCTGCCAAGCGGACGCCGACGTCCCTGGACGAGGCAAGCGCACCGGGACTCGTCCCGACCCGGGTCACATCTGGTGGTACGGGCGAGAGGTAGGTCTTCAGTCGTCGGCGGCTGGGCAGGCAAGCTCTTGAGAGTGCACAAGATCAGGCACGCCCAGAGCCTCGTCCCGCCCGCGAAGTTGCGCGAGGAGGATCGTGAAGCCCTGGCTGGAGAAGGCAGAGGTGCGGCGGTTCGCCGACGTTGCCAACACCTCGAGCGGCTACTACGTCCAGACGTCGCCTCGACTCACTCTGCCGGCCATGTTCTCTCATCTGCCCAGCCCTCCAGGTCAGGGGCCCCTGCTTTCCCATAGCCCTGGCGATAGGCCTGCGCGATAGCCACGCTGCGGCTGCTTCTGAGGTACTCGGAGACGACCTTCTGCAGGACAGCCGACCGTCCCTTCGCTCGAACCTCGGAGTCCTGGTCGAGCGCCTTCAGGAGAGACTCGTCGATGGTGATCTGTATCGCTTTCTTCATGGGGTCATCTTCTGTCGACCATTGATGCGGCGCAAAAACCAACACGACGACGGATGGTGCATACCGTGATGGCGACCCCCTCGGTCATCGGGCGTGCCGGCTTCCGGTTCGAGGCTGGTGCAAGAAGTCCATGGGACACAGAAGAGCGTCGCCCCGGGCCGATGCCGACGATGGTGCTCGGATGGATCGCGGAGACGGAACAACCAGGCAAGCTTCTCCCGGGCGCCCAAGATCAGGCACGCGCGAAAGCCCATCGCTCAGCCCACCTTCCGTCCGAGCCGCGCTGCCCCGTATCATGGTCGCTGCCCCATGCGGCCCTACGCGCTCCTCGCCACCGTCCTTCTCCTGCCCGGGGCTGCCACCGCCGACGAGCGCTATGAGTACCTCACCGAGCAGCTCGCGAAGGCCAAGGACCCGCGCGTGAAGGCGCAGACCGCCCTGCTGCTCGGCACGCTGGGCGACGCTCGGGCAGTCGGGCCCCTTTGCGGCCAGCTCAAGGACCCGAGCCCCATCGCCCGCTCCGCCGCCGCGAAGGCGCTGGGGAAGCTTCGCGCCCCCGCCGGCTCCGACTGTCTCAACCGGCACAAGAGCGACGCGGACGCCTCGACCAAGGCGGAGATCAACCAGGCCCTCGCGAGCATCAAGGCGGCGTCCAAGCCGGCCAGGTACTACCTCGCGCTCGGCACCTTCTCGCCCAAGGGCCTCGACGCGAAGCTCGCCGAGCTCGCGAGGACCGAGCTGCGCGGCCAGATCGAGGAGCTGGGCGGGCTGGTGGCGCCTCCCAACGAGCCCAAGAGCGCCGCCTCGGCAGTCCTGCGCGAGCGCAAGATCAAGGGCTTCCGGATCAACGTCGTGATCGAGGGCCAGGCGAGCGGCGC
>JACRCT010001259.1 GCA_016218885.1 Deltaproteobacteria bacterium
ACTGGAAGCCGGAAACTGGGCAACCGGCGTCCGCGCTGGCCAGCCCGCCGCGAGGGCCGGAATGCCGCTCGCATCCTTTCGGCCTCGGCGTCCGACAGCTCGGCACCCTTGCCGGCGACTGCCGCGAGGATGCTGTGCAGCTCGAGGCCTTCCAGCGCGTCGAGGCACTGCTCGCACGGAGTTCGCAGGTGCTCTCGGAGAGCCACTCGGTCGGCATCCGTCAGCTCTCCTCGGAGCAGCCGGTCGAGGCGTTCAGGGGTCGTGAACGGGCATCCGCTCATGGGATCTCTTCCTCCACCTCGAGCAGAGCCGCGAGCAGGTCGCGCTTGATGGCCGCGCGAAAGCGCATCAGCTTGTTGGTCACCGTCCCATGAGGGAGCGCCAGCCTGGCGGCGATCTCACGCGTCGTGTGCTCGGGCTCGCCATACTTCATCGTGATGACGGTCTTGAGCGTGGGGTCCTCGATGGCTGCAAGGACGCGCTGTATCAAGGCTATCCGTCGTTCGCGCCTGCCTTTGTCACCGAGCCCGTCGTGTACGCTTCCTTCCTCCGCGCCAAGCGCCACGGCGTCCAGAACGCGCGCCCGTCGCTGGTCGCTCGAGGCCATCGACCGACATTGGTTGGCGGCGATGGAGAAGAGCCAGCCTTCGAAGCGCTCGGGCTCAGCGAGGTCGGTGATGTTTCGAAAGCTGCGGATGAAGATCTCTTGCGTGAGATCCAGCGCCCGGTCGCGGTCCCCGTGGGATGCCGCCAGGCAGTAGGCTGTCACTGCGCGCTGAAAGCGCTCGAAGAGCTGGTCGAAGGCGCGCGCGTGGCCGGTCTGGGCCTGGCGCACGAGATCGGCCGTGACGGCATTCGGCGGGGCACCGGCTGACTGGCATGCCCGCCGAATGGCCGCTATCGCAGAACCAAGGCTCAATGCGCTGCAACGCGGAACAGCTGGGTGAAGCCCGTCATGGGGTCTCTGCAGAAGTAATAGAGGAGGTGGCCGTCGAGCGAGAAGGCAGGAGCCTGGTGGTCGGCGCGAATGAACGTCGAGAGCGCGAACGGCGGTGCGTCCACCGTGGTCGTCGCGGCGAGGAGGAGCTGTACGAAGCCGGTCTGAAGGTCGGCAGCCTGAAGCGCCTCGAAGGTGTGAGCGGGACTGTCGATGAGGTCCCCGCGGACGGAGGCTCGAGCGCGCTGGACGGTTCCTGACGAGTCGAAGTCGATGATGGTACGAGCCGGATCGGCAGCAAGCTGCTTCACGTCGACTCGGATGCTGTCGTTGTCCAGGAACGCGGCCGTTCCTGAGCCAGGCGGGAGCTGGATGGTTGTGCTTGCGCCGGTCGACGTTGAGAGCAGCACCAGGTCCATCGGAGCAGGCTCAATCTGCGAGGCAGCGTAGCGCACCAACGCGAGCCGGCTGCCGTCAGGGCTCAAGGACAGCGACCTGAGACTCGAAGAGCTTCCGCCAGACGAGCCGAAGAGCTGGCTCGTGGAGCTCGTGCTCATGTCGAAGCGCTGAACGTGCCCATCCCGATCGCCGTAGTAGACGCTTTGGCCGTCGGGCCCCAGTCGCGCGCGCGATCCTTCGAACGAGGCGATCTTCCGCTCCTGCAAGTTGGACAGGTTCACTTGATACAAGTCGCTGTCGCTGCCCCTGCAGGAGAGCATTCCGCCTCCCAAGAGCTCGCAGCTCCTCGTCCTGTAGACGAGGTTGTCGGAGGTGTGTCCCAAGATCTCTGGCATGGATGCTAGCCTGCCTTCGGCCAAGGTCGAGGACGCTTGAATGTCACCGGTGGTGAGGTCGAGCCTCGCGAGGCGGAGGCTCCACATCAAGGAGGGGCTGGGGACCCACGCCGGGATATCCAAGAAGAACAGCGTGTCTCCCGAGACCCATAGGGTTGACGACGGATGATAGTGGTCGGGGGTGTTGTCGAGGGTGCAGAAGCTTGCGAAGCAGTCGCCGAGGTCCGGGTGGAAGGGGATGAGGATCTTGTGCTCGGTCCTCATGTCGAAGACACAGAGCTGAGACGGACGCTGGGCAAAGACGAGGACGCGGTCGTCGATGAGTTGAAGCACTGGGGCCCGGGCCTCGCTCGGCTGCGGGTCGGTCAGTGAGTAGAAGTGGGGTTGCTCATCGACGAGGATGGAGGGGATGAGGACGCGCTCCGTTCCGTCGGCGGTGCTCACGGCACAGAGGTCGTCGGTCCCCGCCGGTGTCCTTCGAAACGCGTAGGCCACGCTTCGGCTGCTATTGAAGACCGGACTCCAATAGCTACCCTGGGTGTTCGAGACCCGCTCCTCATAGCCGATCCCCCCAATCGCGACGGCGGCGGGAAAGCCCTCGAGGCGTTCGAGGGGCAGGTCGCCTACGTCGTTGAGGCCGCCAGCGTAGACGTTGAGCTCCTGCAGGGTTCCATTGCCTTGACCATCGTGGACGACCAGGACCGCAGCGCCTGCTCTCGCACTCTGGATGGCGAATGCTCCATTCGAATCGGTCACCGCTTCATTCCGCGTTCCGTCGTCGAGGATGAGGAACACGCGGACGCCTGCGGCCGGCTGGCCATCGGCCGACACACGGCCGGTGAGAGTTGCGGTCCCCGCGGGCTCGTTGCGTGCGACGAACTGTCCGCTGCCACAGCTTGCGGCGAGAAAGAGGAGGAGGAGAGGGAGGTGTCGGAGGCTCTTCCAGCGTGCGAGACACATCGTGTGATCCTTTCGAGCGCCACCTGGCTCAGAGCAATGGAACTTGGTGGTTCGCAAGAGAGACTCCGCTCGCAGGATTTGATCGCATCGAGCGCCGGGATGCCCTCTCGCATCCCTGGCCCAGCCTCGGTCATCGCCTCGACCCGCGTCAGTGTAACGCCCCGAAGCCAATAGGCGTTTGGCGCAGCCGCAGGCAAGAGGTGGGGCTGGCTTCGGAGGTCAGTCGTCCGGGTAGACAGGCTCGGTGGCGGAGCCCAGGCCGGCGCTCTCTCTCCAGCAGGCGGGCCAGCGCGGCTGCCTTGTGTGAGGTGGTGAGAGAGGCGGCGGGAGAATGCGGCGTGCAGTCCGTGGCTCCATGCGGCGCGCGCCCCGAGCTCCGACGCCGTCAGCCGTCGAGAGGAGCGCCGACGACCTCCCTCGGGTTGCGGCAAGTCAGGCCAGTGAAGCGGAGGATGGTGGCGCGGTCGACGGGGCGGTCGACGGTGGCCACGGCCATGGGCTCGGGTGGTGGCCTTCAGGTCGAAGGGCTCGCAGGCGAACTCGTCGAGGAGGAGCGGCCCCTTACAGGAAGTCCTCCTGACGCTGGTGTCGGACTGCGAGCAGAGTCACGACGCGACTCTCGATCCGGTAGAGCATCACGTAGCCCGAGTCACCAAAGCTCACGACCATCTCCCGGAGGAATGGGTCGGGCTTGGAGGCGAGCGCCTTGCGGCAGGCAAAAGGGAAGATACCGAGAAGCTCGACCGCCTTCCTCACCGCCCCGAGCGCCTGCTCGGCCGCGTCGACGTCTCTCTCGGCAAGGAAGTCGTAGAGCTCCAGGAGGTCCCGCTCCGCCCCCGCTGTGAAGCGAACCCGGTACCTCACTGGGACCTTAGGGCTCTGGCGAGTCGCTTCTCGAGCTTCTTGAGCACCGTCGAAGCAGGCACATGGCGGCCGCTCGCGCGGGCCACCACTTCCGAGGCCAACCCTCGCGCCACGAACGCATCCTCGGCTTGTCGCCACTCGACTCCCCGCCGGACTGCCGCCTCGACGAAGGCCGAGAGGCTCTCGCCTTCACGAAGCACGCGCTCAGCAGCTCTGCGCAGCTCAGGTTCGACTCGAAGTGGAGGAAACGAAGCGCTCTTCATGGTCGGAGCCCTCGATGCATTTGCGATGCAAGTCGAAGTTAGCGGTCAGCAGGCCGATCAGCAAGACGGCTCGACTCTTCCAGAGCACTCGGACTCGGTTCCCTTCTTCCCATGGAGCGGGGCCTCCGGTGGTCCCGCAACGAGCGGCAGCTGGGGTCCTTCGGGTCGGCAAGGCCGCCGGACCGAAATCCACCGGAAGTCAACTCGATGCTGCTCTCCACTTCGGCAACGTTGCCTAAGTGAACCCTCCTGGGAGCCCTTTCGGCCCTGCGAAGTTCCACTTCGGCAACGTTGCCGAAGT
>JACRCT010001260.1 GCA_016218885.1 Deltaproteobacteria bacterium
GACCGGCGAGTTCGACCATCTCATCCAGATCCGAGGGTCGAGCAACGTCACGGTGGCCTACAACCAGCTCGACAACCCTGCTGGCGACGGCGTCCTTCTGGGAGGGGAGGCGGTCATGACCCCCAGCCAGAACATCACCATCCGCAACAACCGCATGACGAACCCCCGCCGCTGCAACGTTGCCGTCATCTGGGCGAGGAACGTCCGGATCACGGACAACGTGTTCGAGAAGACCAACGACTTCGTGACCTCCGTCGACATCGAGCCCAACCCGAACAACAGGGAAGACGCTTGGGACATCGAGGTCGCCCGCAACTCGTTCTACGTCCCGAGGCAGGGCGCGGTGATGCTCTACTCCGGGCAAGGGGCAAAGATCCCAACGGGCGGAAACATCTCGGTCCACGACAACACTGGGTCCGCGGTGTGGTCCTTCTACAGCAACGTTCCCGCGAACTGGCAGAACGTCACGGTCACGAACAACTTCTGACCTGACCGCAGTCGCCCAGGAACGCAGTGACGTCGCCCCCGAGCGAGCCTCTCGCCCGGGGGCGACCCGTCTTGGACCCTGCCTGACGGGTGCTCCGCGATCCTCTCGTGGAGCAGCCTTGCGATGCCTCACTCACACTACCGTCCCCTATCGACGCTGCACGACGTCGTGCAGCTTCCCTCCATCTCCCGGGTTGGTGTGGGAGGTGGTGCGCTCGGTGACGGTCACTCAGGGGCATGGGTCGAGCACCGGCTCCGCCGGCCAGGTCTGCAGCTCCGCGGTCGAACGACGCAGTGGCGTCGCCTCGGCGTCTCGTCCGGGGGTGACCCCTCTTGGACCCTGCCTGACGGGTGCTCCGCGATCCTCTCGTGTAGCAGCCTTGCGATGCCCCCCACCCGGCAACCTCCACCCCGGCGTTGAAGAGCCTACCTTCCGCAAATGCGAGGGGATGCTCCCGTGACCGGTGCAGGCGCTTCGTCTGGACCAGCCGAGGCGCAGCTGGAGGGGCAGGCGCAATACCCCGAGCCAGGTGGCACGCCGGGCCCGTGCGGCTCCCAAACGGGCCTCGGCCGCCTGCTGGCCTCCGTGCGAGCGGCCATGGCCGGGGGCGCCCAGCGTGGGGCTTCGCCGTCGCTCACGCGCCGCGCCGCTTCGGGAGCCTTCTGGAGCGTCTCGGGGTCGGTGTTGTCCCGGTTGCTGACGCTGGCGGCAGCCATCTTCGTGGCCCGCCACCTCGGGGCAGCGGCCTTCGGTGAGTACAATCTCGTCCTGACCACGGCGGGCGTGCTCCAGGCGCTGGCGGGATTCGGGCTGGGCGCGACCGCGGCGAAGTACCTCTCAGGGAAATACCGGCTCGAGCCCGCTGCTGCGGGCCGGGTCATCGGACTGTCGTCCGTGATCGCGGCCGGGGTGGGCGCGCTCGCGACGGGGCTCCTGGCGCTGAGCGGCCCGTGGATCGCCCGCGTGGTCCTCAACGCGCCCCAGCTCGGAGGCGCGCTTCGGCTCGGCTCGCTCCTGCTGCTCTTCGGCTCCATTCAAGGAGCGCAGGTCGGGGTCCTCACGGGCCTGGAGCGCTTCCGCCTGCTCGCGCTGGTCTCGGTGGTCGCCGCGGTCGTGACCGCTCCGTTGCTCGTCCTTGGCGCCAGCCAGGGAGGAACGCTCGGGGGCGTCGTGGGGCTGGTCGTTTCGGCCGCGGTGACGATCGCCCTCTTCGGGGTCGCAGTGCGCGTCGCCACCCGCGCGTCGGGCATCAGGCCGCGCTACAGGGGCGCCCTCGCCGAGTGGCGCATCCTCTTCTCGTACAGCCTCCCCGCGACCCTCTCGAACCTCCTGCTGGCTCCGGTCACCTGGGCCGCCTCCGCCATCCTCGTGAACCAATGGGACGGCCTGCGCGAGCTCGGGCTCTTCTCTGCCGCCAACCAGTGGCGCAATGCCATCGTCTTCGTGGCCACGGCCATCGGCGCTGCTCTGCTGCCCTTGTTCTCGCATCTTCACGACAGCGGGCGCTCCCGGGCCTTCCTCGAGGCCTTCTGGGCGAGCTTCATCCTGATCGGCGTGATGTGCATGGCCGCCGCGGGCCTGCTCGCCGCGCTCGCTCCCGTGCTCATGCGCTCCTACGGTGCGGAGTTCGCCAGCGCCACGACGGTGCTCATCGTGCTGGTGATCGCCGGGGCCATCGCCGCTCCGCTCAGCGTGGTGGGCAACGCGATGGGCGGAGCCGGCAAGATGTGGCTCGGATTCGCCCTGAACCTCGCGTGGGCTGGCGCGCTCCTGGCGACCGCATACGCGCTTCGCTCCTGGGGCGCGCTCGGCCTCTCCCTCGCCTACCTGCTCGCCTATCTCGTCCACCTCTTCACGTCCCTGGGCTGTCTGCGCCTGATGGCTCGCGAGGGCTCCTTGAAGGCGGGAGCTCGAGCTGGAGCGCCGATTCGAGAGCCGCTCTCGCGCCGAGCGGGTCGCCCGCTCGGGCACTCGAGGGCCCCATCGGAGTGGCGGGCAGGGCGCTCCTCCTGGTGATAGTGCCGACCTCGCTGGTGTGGCTGCCGCTCGGCTCCGTCCCCGGCGCGGGGAACCTCGCGGCGAGCGACCTGGCGCTCCTCGGGCTCTGGATCGTCACCGGCGCCTCGGTGGTCACCGCCTCCGAGCGGGAGGTCAGGCTCACGCCGCTGCTGATCGCCGTGCTCGCGCTCGTGATCGGGATGCTGGCGGGGATCGGCAAGGCGCTCAGCGACCCGCAGGGAGACGGGGTCCTCGAGTTCATGCTGTTCATGAAGCGCTTCGCTCTCGCGTCGGTGGTGCCCTTCGCGGCCACCCGGTTCCGCTCCCGCACCATGGGCACGTGGGTGCGGGCGGTCACCTTCGTCTCCACCGCCGGCCTGGTCCTGTTCACGTACCTCCCCGAGCTGCAGCAGATGCTGCCCAGGCCTGAGACCTGGGACCCGGTCACGCTGGAGGACCGCGCGAGCGGGGCGCTGACGAACCCCAACGACCTCTCCTATGCCGCGCTGGCGCTCGCCATCCTCCACACGGCCTGCCTTCCGCGCCGTCCCACCTTGGCCAGCCGCGTCCTTCTCGGCCTGGTGCTGGCCGGGTCCGCCATGTGCCTCGTCGCCTCCGGGAGCCGATCGGGCGTCTTGGGGGCGGCCGGAGCCCTGCTCTACATCGTCAGCGCCAGCGACATCCGCTTCAGCGCGAAGCTGGGGCTGATCGCTGCTGCCGCCGTGACCGTCGCGGTGGGCCTCTCGAGCGGGGGCGTGTTCCAGGAGCGCATGGGAAGCGTCTACAGCCATGGGCTCGGCGAGGAGAACGTCTCCTCGCGGCTGGATGCGCAGGCGCTCGCCATTCGCACCTCGCTCTCGCATCCCTTCGGCGTCGGCTTCACCGGCTTCGCGCGTGCCGCCGCCGCGGAGGGTCCGAGCCCCCTCACGCTCGTCACCTCGGACAGCGTGTACTTCGACACGCTGCTCGGTGCGGGTTACCCCGGCCTCATCTGCCTGGTCGCGCTGCTCCTGCTCGCGTGGCGCCACGTGACGCGCTCTCGAGCCGCCGGCGATCCCGGCGGCGGCGTCTTGAAAGGAGGGCTCATCGCCTTCGCGCTCTTTGGGACCGCCACCGTGGTCCCCGTCTCGGTGTTCCTGGCCCCCCTCTTCTTCTCACTCGCAGGCGCAGCCTCCTACTCCCATGACGACGACGATTGAAGCCCCTGTGTCCAGAGTGCTGTTGGCCACCAGCTGGACCATCCCGCACATCGGCGGGGCGAGCACGCACATCGAGATGCTGGCGGCGGCGCTGCGCGACCGAGGAATGCTGCAGGGCCTGGTGACCTTGGCTGGCCGCCGCACCCTCCGCTATTGGGTGAACCGCGTCCTGCGCCCCGAGGCTGCATTCGCCTTGGCTCAGGAGACGGCACTCGAGAGCTTGCAGCGCTCCCTAGGAGACCGCCTGGCCGCGGAAGGCCTTCCCTCGGTCATCCACAGCCATGATCCCCTTGCGACCTGCTCCGCAGCGCGGGCTCGCGGGCGGCTGCCTCCCATCGTCCAGACGGTCCACGGACCCTGGTCCCGCGAGAACGCGACGATGCAGCGCCGGCCGATGCCGCGCCTGTGTGCGCAGATGGAGAGGATCGAGCGCGAAGCCTTCACGGAAGCGGCTCTCCTGCTCGCCGTGGACCAGGGCCAGGCGGACCGCGTGGTGGAGGACTTCGGAGTGGACCGTGGCCGCGTCGTCGTGATCGCCAACGCGGTCGACGTGGCGGCGCTGCCCGTGTCCGCCGCCAAGCTCGAGTGGGAGCCGTTCGTTCTCGTTCCCAGAAGGCTCGTCCCCAAGAACGGGGTCGAGTTCGCCATTCGCGCCATGGCGCGCCTCTCCCCTGCGCGCTCCCCCAGGCTCGTCATCGCCGGCGACGGACCGCTTCGCGAAAGCCTCGAGGCGTTGGCTCGCGGGCAGGGCGTCGCCGCTCGCGTCACCTTCCTGGGTGGCGTCGCACGGCCGCAGCTGCTGGCGCTGATGAGCAGGGCGGTCGCCGTCGTGGTGCCGTCCGTGGCGGTGAACGGCGTGGTCGAGGCCACCTCCTTGGCGGTCCTGGAGGCCATGGCCTCTCGCATCCCGGTCATCGGCTCGAGCATCGGAGGCATCGCCGAGATCGTCGCCCAAGGTTGTGGCCTCCTCGTGCCGCCAGGCGATGCAGCCGAGCTGGCAGAAGCCATCGAGGGCGTCCTGCACATGCCAGCGACCGCCCGTGCCGAGCTGCTGCAGAAGGCTCGGGCCCGAGTGGAAGCGGCCTACGGCATCGACGCCTGGATGGGCCGGATCTTCGCGGCCTACCAGCGCGCGCTCGGGCAGCCACGCCCGGTGGAGCTCAGCCTATGACGCGCCCCATTCGAGTCCTCGTGCCCTATATGGCGACCTTCTTTGGCGGCGTCCGACAGCTGCTGGGACTCGGCATGCCTCTGCTGAGCCGCGCACCTGGCTTTCGGGTCACCTATTCCGAGCTGTGCTCCAACGACGCCGACATGGACGCGATGGAGCGTGCCGGCGTCGAAGTGGACCGGCACCTCGGCGTTCCCGGGCCTGGCGCGCTCTCGATGCGGGGAGGCTGGAGGCGGGGCCTCGACATCGCAGCCCAGGCTCCCCGGCTTGCCCGGATCGCCTGGAGGATGGCAGCTCGCCTGAGCGACTACGACATCTGCTACGTCCACGGACACCGCGAGCTGCTGCTCGCCATCGCCGCGCGCGCGGCGGCACGTTTGCCCAGGCCGCCAGCCATCGTGTGGCATTGGCATGGGCCGCCGCTCTCGGTCGCCGCGGACGCTCGCAACGCAGAGGCCGCTCGGCTGCTCGTTCGCCTGGCTTCGCCCAGCTGTGCCCGCGTGATCGCCATCTCGGACTTCAGCGCCGGCGAGGCGCGGGACATGGGGGTCGACCCGGAGCGCCTCGTCACGGTGCTCAACGCGGCCTCGGTGAGTGAGGATGCGTCTGGGGCGACTGCTCCACAGCCGCTGCCCGCGCGCTCGGCAGATCAGGTCACGCTGCTGCTGCCCTGCGCGGCGATTCGCAGGCACAAGGGCGTGCACCTCGCGGTCGAGGCGCTGCGCCACGTCTCACCCGACAGCGTCCTCTGGATCACCGGCGACCCCGCCGACCCGCTGGCGGCGGAATACGTGGACGAACTCCGGAAGATGGCAGCTCGTGCCCAGGTGTCCGATCGCGTGCACTTCATCGACGCGCGTCGAGACCTGCACCGGGTGATGTCCTCGGCAGACATCGTCCTCGTTCCGTCGGTGTGGCAGGAGCCCTTCGGGCTCGTCGCCGCCGAGGCCCAGCTTTTGGGAGTACCCGTCATCGCCTCGAATCGCGGGGCTCTCCCCGAGCTGATGGGGAACGGACGGCTCGGACTGGTGTTCGACGCCGAGGACCCGGCCACGCTGGCGACCGCGATCAACCGCATGTCACGCGACCCCGACCTCAGAGCGCGCATCGCGAGCGCCGCGCGGACCCACGCCGAGCTCCGCTATTCCTACGAGCGCTGGAGCCGTGAGCTCGCCTCCGTCCTTGGAGAGGTCGCCGATCGCCGCCGTATCGCGAGCCTGGAACCGGCCCAAGGGTGAGGCGTCGCTGGCTCGGGCGGAAGCGTCAACCAGGCACGAGCGAGATGCGCCAAGCGGGGCCAGGTTCCGAATTCGAAAACCGGACCAAAGGCCGCCCTGACAAAAATTCAGATCTATTGATCACGGTTAGTTGGCTGGCCTGTGTGA
>JACRCT010001245.1 GCA_016218885.1 Deltaproteobacteria bacterium
GGTGACGCTGACGCGGGGGTTCTACCTGCAGGAGAAGGAGGTGACGCAGGGGCAGTGGCAGGCGCGGATGGGGAACAACCCGTCGGACTTTGCGTCGTGTGGGATCGACTGCCCGGTGGAGATGGTCAACTGGTGGGAGGCGCTGGCGTACGCGAACGCGGTGTCGAGGTCGCAGGGCCTGGTGGAGTGTTACACGCTGACCGGTTGCACGGGCACCCCAGGCAATGGCTTGGAGTGTAGCGGGGTGACGGTGAACGCGGCGGGAGGCAATCCGTACCAGTGCGTAGGGTATCGGCTGCCAACGGAGGCGGAGTGGGAGTACGCGTATCGAGCGGGGACGACGACGGCGTTCTACAACGGAGGCATCACGGCGACGGACTGCAGCATGGATGCGAAGCTGAATGCGATTGGGTGGTACTGCGGCAATGCTGCTGACACGACGCATAGGGTGGGGCAGAAGGCAGCGAACGGGTGGGGCTTATTCGACATGAGCGGGAATGTGTATGAGTGGTGCTGGGACTGGTACGGGAGCTATTCGGGGGCGGTGACCGACCCAGCTGGGCCTGGATCAGGCGCGAGCCGGGTGTATCGCGGCGGGTCGTGGTTCAACACTGCGCAGAACACGCGGGCGGCATATCGCTTTAACGGCCCCCCCGACTACCCCAACGTCAACCTCGGCCTGCGCCTCGCCAGGTCGCTACCGTAGGCAGCGGGTGGTCCCTCGACCCTTGAGCCCTTTGGCCCTTGGCCGGCTTGGAAGGCAAGGGTAGCGGAGTCGGGCGGGCAGGGCCGAAGCGAAGCCGGCCCTGCGGTGCGCATGGCATGGGCGCAGAACAGGAGGAGGAAGTCCTCTCGGGACCCTGATCGAGGGAACCCGACACCTATGACTGCATGGCTGGCTGGCATGCGGGCTGAATGATCACGGCCACTTGGGGCCCGGGAGTTCTATACGTATAGAACTCTGTCGTGCGCCCCGGGGGCGTGCACGGCTACTCCGGACCCTCGACCCTGACGATCTTCGCCAAGGCGGAGCACACCTCGGGGTTCTTGTCCAAAGGGGTGTGCTACATGTCGATCTCTACCAAGGCGTCCTGCGGCCTTGGCCGTGACCGGGCTCTCCTCGCTGCACGTGCGCTCGAGCTCGGCCTGGAAGGAGCGGGTGAGCGCAATGGTCTCTGCTGAAGGCTCATGGTCGGTGCCGGGCCTGTCGGCGGAGGCCAGAGGAGCGGCAGCGGGCTTGTGAGAGTGCCTTGTTGAGGTCGGCGACCGAGCAGTCCTTGAAGGCGGAAGATCCTCTGCTCGGACGGCACGGCGGGGTCGCGGTTGAACACCAGTAGGTGAGCCTCGGCGTTGAGATGATCGACAAGAGCCTTGAGGCAAGTCGTCTTCCCGGTCTGCCGCGGAGCATGAAGGACGGGTGCTTGCGCTGCTCGATGAGCGACAAGAGCTGGAAATCACCGCGATTCCAATGAGTTGAGCGGTCGGCGAAGAAAAGATGCGCCACTTGGCGGGGTCCGGGTCTCTAGGGGGTGTCGGAGGCAGAGCGCCCCTGGAACGCGAAGGAGCCGTTATGAGCATGAGACAGGTCTGCATCGAGCCCAGCCTGAGCCAGTGGCCGCCGCAGAGCAGGCTCCGGTGGGGCGAGAGGTTCTGGATCGTGGGGCTGGCGGCGGCCATCTACCTCGGGGTCCTCGGGTTCTTGGCGTTCTCGTCGCGGACTGCCGTGCACCCGGGGAGGGATCTGGCCTGGGCGTTGGTCGTCCCGCTGGCAGCCCCAGCGCCGATACGAGAAGAAAGGCCGAGCTCGGCCGCCGGGGTAGCGCGCTCTGCGGAAAGGAGGCGCCAGCGGCCGCGGGCGGCGAAGATCCCGCGGCGCCCTGCGGATGCATTTCAGGGCCGGGAATGAGGGAGTGCGTCTTGTCTTTGCCCACGGAAACCGAGGATCCTCTCGCGGCTGGCCGGGAGCCCACGTCAATGCAGCCGAGGAGTCCCATGAAGCGACGGGAACGCTGGACCGTCATGGCCTCGCTGGTCTTGGTGCTTGCGCCGACCACCGTAGCGTTCGGGCAAGTGCCGGAGCCGCTGCGGCGAGAGGCGGACGAGCTGTTCAGGGAGGGCAAGAAGCTGCTCGACGCGAAGAGGTACGCGGAGGCCTGCGGGAAGCTCGAGGCGAGCCAGAAGCTGGACCGGGCGCTGGGGACGCTGCTCAACCTGGCGGACTGCTACGAGAAGCAGGGTCGGACAGCGAGCGCGTATGCGAGCTTCACCGAGGCGGCGAAGTGGGCGAAGGAGAAGGGGCAGGAGCCGCGGGAGAAGGTGGCCCGGGAGCGGATGGCGGTGCTGGTGCAGCGGCTCTCGCAGGTGCTGGTGCGGGTCGCGCCCGAGGCGGCTGCGCAGAAGGGGCTGGAGCTCAAGCGCAACGGGGTGGGGATAGAGCGTGCCACGTGGGGTGTGAGCGCGCCGCTGGATCCCGGTGAGTACCAGCTCGAGGCCCGAGCGCCGGGCTGTCGGGCGTGGACGAAGAATGTGACGGTGGCGCCAGGCCCCAGCCTGATGACGGTCGAGGTGCCCAGGCTGGAGCCGGAGCTTGCTCTGCCGCCACCTCCGCAGCTGGCGGTCGCCGAGCAGGCAGCGCCGGTCACGCCCTCCACTTCGCCCTCGGTCGAGGTGGTGCAGAGAAGAGGCCCCAGCACGAAGCGAGTGCTGGCGTACTCGAGCGCCGGGCTGGGAGTGGCGTCGGTGGCGGCGACGATCGGCTTGGCGATGGCGGCGAAGTCGCACTA
>JACRCT010001271.1 GCA_016218885.1 Deltaproteobacteria bacterium
AAGGATCAGACGTCCCTGTGGTTGGCGCTCGCCGAGTCGCCCTGGGACGAGGTGCGTGCCGAGCTCGCGCGGCACCTCGAGAGCCGCGCCCGACAGCTGAGCCCCCAGACCGTGCGACACGTGTGGGCCAGCGTGCTGCTCGGGGTGCACCGCGGCGGCCGGGAGAAGCGTCGCGTGGTGCAGCAGCTCGCGGTGCGCATCGTGAAGACGCCGGACGAGGCGACTCTCCTGCTGCCGCTGCTCTCGGTCGCGCTGCGCTCCCTCCGCGCCCCCGAGCGCCGCAGCGCGCTCGCGGGCCTGGCGCAGGCCGCCTTCCGCGAGCCGCGGCTGCGCGCGGCCATCGGCGCGGCCCTGCCCGAGCTCAAGCTCTTCGCCGAGGAAGCGGCATGAACGTCGACCTGCGCTACCTCGGCCGCAGCGAGGCGAGAGAGGCGGCATGGGGCGTCGCGTTGCGCCTGTCGCCCAACCTCGCCCGCCCCAAGGTCTTCTTCGACGCCGAGCTCGTGCATCCGGTCCGCTTCCGCGAGGCGATCAGCGCGCTGCACGAGGTGGTGGTCGGAGATCTGCGCTTCAAGAAGAGGGACCGGTCGGGCCTGCGCGCCTTCAAGCAGCAGCAGGCCGAGGAGGAGCAGCGCCTGCGCGCGGCGATCAGCGATCAGGTCCGCAAGGAGGCGCTCGCCGAGGCGGCCCGGAAGCCTCCGTCGCCGCCGCCATCCTCTCCAGAGCTCGACACCCGCTTTCGGGTGATGCACTCGCTCTATTGGGCCGCGTGGAGGCTGTGGGCCAACGAGGTCTGGCTCACCGAGCTGGCCCGCCACGTCATCGCCTTCGATCCGCTGATCACCGTGGCCCCCGACTGCGTGTTCTTCGAGGCCTTCGCCAAGGACGAGTCGAGCTACGGCTGCCTCTTCGTGGAGCGCGACGCCTTCCAGGGCGAAGCTGGCTCGGGCCTGGGCACGACCAACGTCGACTACTCGCCCGCGCTGTTCGACCACTTCCAGAGCCTGCGCAGCTACCGTTCCACGCGGCTGCAGGTCGACCCCCGCGGCTTCGAGGTCAAGGTCGAGGGCGACCCCGACTTGCGCGAGGAGAAGATCGACCTGCCCGCGAGCTGGCTGCGCGGCTTCGGCCAGCTCCAGGCGGCCATGGCCCTGCCCTCGCGCCGCGTGAGCGTGCCGGTGGAGGCGGTCTACTCAGTGCTGGCTTTCCTGCGCCGCCACCGCGAGAGGACCGGACCGCGCTCGCTGCGCTTCCAGCTCGTCCCGGGGCGAGTCCCCGTGCTGGTGCTCGACCCGTGGGGGGTCTCCATCGTCTGCCACGGCGCCCCAGCCTGGGACGGCGACAAGCCCGAGGAGATCAAGGTCTGGGGCCGCAGACGGCTCTTCGCCCTGGCGCGCCTTCTGCCGCTGGCGGAGCGCGTCGAGGTCCAGCTGCTCGGCAGCGGCCTTCCCAGCATCTGGAACGTGAAGATGGGCGAGATGCGCTTCGTGCTCGCGCTCTCGGGCTGGACCGCCAACGACTGGACCAGCGGCGCGGCGCTGGAGGGCCTGGGCCAGCACAAGGCTCCGCCCCCGGGGCTCGCCGACGCGGTGGCGCGCCATCTCGAGAAGTCGCACTCTGCGTCGCTGCCGGTGCTGGCCCGCGCGATGGCGGCGCCCCAGGGCGAGCTGGTCGGCGCCCTGCACCAGCTCGCCAAGCAGGGCCAGGCCATCTATGACTTCTCCGCGCAGGCTTATCGCTGGCGGCCGGCGATGCCGGTGGCGCTCTCCGAGTCGGTCCTCGGCCCCGAGCCGCCGGAGGTCGTCGAGGGCAAGGTCCTGTACTTCGACAATCTGGTGAAGCTCGGGCGCGGCGAGCCCCTCGAAGGATCGCGCCGCAAGGTGTCCGCCTGGGTCGACGGGGTCGAGTGCGAAGCCGCGGTGGACAGCGACGGAGGGTTCTCGAAGGCCCGCTGCGGCTGCAGCCACTTCTACAGGTTCAAGCTGCGCAAGGGCCCCTGCCGGCATCTGTTGGCGCTCAAGCTCGAGATCCAATTCGAACGAGCCGTTCGCAGCTGAGCTCCAGAGCTCGTGCAGGGTCTGCCACGGGACTTGGGAATCCGGTCACCCCGAGCGGAGTCGAGGGGCCCTCGACTTCGGCCTCTCCCGAGCTTGTCGAGGGGTCGGCCTCCGCTCGGGCAGACCGGATCCCGAATTCGACTGCGGACAGGCACCCTGAAAGACATCGGGCACTTGCAGCGAACGCTGCGTGTTCCCGCATGAACTCTGGAGCTCCCTGCCGTCGCCTGCCGAGTCGAAGCAAGGCGGTGGCTGCGCCATCAGTCCCTCGTCCTGGCCATGACACCGACGAGAGGAACCTCTTCTGCGCCCCCGGCGGGAGGCAAACGCCGGGTCTTCGGAACGGCCGTGTGAAGAAATCGCGCTGGGCGCTCGACCTCGTCGGTAGAGTTCCAGTGAGACAAGGGAAGGCATGCCCCGGCTGGTCGAAGATCGGGAGTTGCTCGACAGGTTTCGGCGTGGAGATCGCGCCGCGTGGGCAGAGGTGTATCGCGAATATGCCCCGGCCCTGCTCGCGATGCTCGTGGACGGATTCGTGTTCGAAAGCCGCGGACGTCGGATGCGCTTCAAGGGCGTGCGGGAGGCGTGCGGGCGCGACAACGCGGTCCAGGAGGTCTTTGCCCGTGCCTTCGCGCCGGCGGCACGCACCGCCTACGATGGCCTGCGGCCCTTCGGCAGCTATCTGTTCTTCATCGCGCGCAACTACCTGCTCGACGTGCTGCAGCAGCAGGACCGAGAGCGCCCGGGCCTCGAGGCGGTCCCGGAAGAGACGTGCGATCCCGGCGCAACCCACGGGGGCAGCGGACCCGCCGACGATCTCGAGCGCCAGGAAGTGGCGGCCTTGTGCCAGGGGTTCGTCGACTCCCTCGAGCCCCCGGTGCGCGACCTCTTCGAGCTCCGCTTTCGTCAGCAGGAGTCGATCCAGGAGGTCGCCCGCCGGCTGGGGACGACCGAGCACCGCGTGAAGCAGACCGAGAAGATCCTCAAGAAGCGATTCTTCGTGCTGATGAAAGATCACGGGTACTTCGAGGGCTACCGGATGAACCGGTCGGGCATCGAGAAGGTGGCCGTCCTCCTGCTCCTTTTCACGGGAGCGAACCGATGAGCCTCCATCTCCATGCTCTCGCCCGCTGGCGAATCCGCCGTTTGTACGCTGGCGGCCTGCCTCCCCGAACCCTTCGCGCTTTGCTCGCCGAGGTGCGTGGCTGCCCCTCGTGTGCGGGGTTCTACGAGCAGCAGGACCGGCTCGAGAGCGCGCTCTGCTTGGCGAGCTCGGCTTCGGCGGGGCCGGCCAACAGCCACCTCGTGCTCGCGCGGCTCGAGCCTCTGGTGCTCGAGCAGGGCCTCGACAAGACCGAGCCGTCCTCGGGCTGGCATGGATTCCGAGCCTGGGCCTGGGCACCGGCCTTGGCCATGGCTGCCGTCCTGCTCTGGATCTCGGTTCCCGATACGAAGAGCCAGCTGGTGGCGCTCGATCCCGCGGCGCGACTTGCGCAGGTGGGCATGGTGGCTCGCGGCGCTCCGTCCTCGCCCGCGACAGACGTCGGGGTCCGCCTGCTGCGCGTCGTGCCCGAGGAAGCGGTGGTGCAGGAAGCGGGGCCCCTGTCTCTCCAGGATGTGGTCACCCTGGTCTACACGAACTTTGCGCCGGGCATGCGCTACCTGGCGATCCTGGGCGTTCAAGAGGGCGGCCGCATCCGGTGGTACTACCCGGACTACTCCGAGAAGACGAGCATCCCGGTCCTGACCGGCGTCGTGGACCAGCCGCTCCGAGACGGCATTCGCCTATCGGTGTTCCATTCGCCGGGCTGGCTGCGCGTGACTGCCCTCTTCTCGGACCGCCCCTTGGAGAAGAAAGGGATAGAAGACGCCGTGCGCGGCCTGGCCGCCCGCCCGGAGGCGCTGCACCAGCTCGAGCCGCTCCGGATCGACGGCGCCGAGGTGCTGGAGACGACGTTCCTGGTGACTATCGAAGGGCAAGGGAGGCAGTGAATGCGCAAGAGGACCTGGCTCGCCGGAGCGCAGGCCGCGGCGCTGGTGGCGCTCGCGGCGGGACTCGCGCGCGCCGACGCGCCACGCCGGTACGCGGTGGTCGTGGGAAACAACCACAGCCTCGATGAGGGCGTGCCGCGGCTCTCCTACGCCGACGACGACGCCCTCAAATACTTCGAGCTTCTTCAAGCGGCGGGGGTGGAGGTCTGGCTGCTGGCCGTGGCCGACCCCGACGCCCAGCAACGCTTCCCGGCGGCCACCCGCGTCGCCGCGCCCCCCTCTCGCCGCGAGCTGATGAAGGCGCTCGCCTCCGCCTTCACAAAGATCGAGGCTGACCAGGTCGCTGGCCGGGAGAGCCACTTCTTCTTCGTCTATTCAGGCCATGGAGGGCTCGGGGCGGGGCGCGAGGGCTACGTCAATCTGCTCGACGGTCGCCTGGCTCGCTCCGAGCTCTATCGCGAGGTCATCGCCCGCTCGCCCGCGACCTACAACCACCTGATCATCGACGCCTGCCACGCCTATTACCTGGTGCAGAAGCGGGGCGGTTCCGACTCCGACAAGCAGGGCGATTACACGGCCTCGGTCGGCGACTTCCTCCGGGCCGAGGAGCTCACCAGCTATCCGAACACCGGGGTCATCCTCGCGGCGTCCAGCGAGGCGGAGACCCATGAATGGAGCCGCTGGGAGGCGGGCATCTTCTCCCACGAGCTGCGCAGCGCGTTGCTGGGGGGCGCCGATGTCGACGGAGACGGGGCGGTGACCTACTCCGAGGCCGCGGCCTTCGTGGAAGCCGCCAATAGCGCCATCGACGTCCCCCAGGCCCGCCTGCGCGTCTGGTATCGCGCGCCGGCGAGAGACGTGCGCGCCCCTCTGCTGGGTCCCGGCGCCTTCTCGCGCGGCCCCTTCTTGCGCATCGAGAAGGAGGACGCCCAGCGCTTCCACGTCGAGGACAGCCGCGGGGTGCCGGTAGCCGACCTGCACCCTTCGAACGAGCAGGCCGTGCGGCTGGCTCTCGTCGGCGCCGCTCCTTTCTACCTGCGGGCCGAGGGGCGCGAAGCCACGGTTCCCGACGGCCCCGAGACCACGACGCGGGAGCTCGTGTTCTCCGCGTCAAGCGCCTCGAGCAAGGGGAGCGTCGAAGCCTCCTTCCGCCGCAACCTGTTCAAGGTCCCATTTGGCGGCGGTTTCTACCGAGGCCTCCTCGCGGCCCCGGCACACCCGGACGCCCCGTCGGCCCATCGAGACGCGCCCGCTCCACGCCTTCTGCGCGTGCTGGGCTGGGCGGGGATCGGCCTGGGTGCCGCGGCGGGCGTGGCCGGCGGGTTCACGATGGCCGCCGCATCCCGCGCCCACAGCGACTACGAGCAGGCGCCGACCCAGGCGGCGGCGATAGACGCCCACCGTCGCACCGACCGCTGGAGCTGGGCCTCGTACGGGCTATGGGCGGCGGGAGGGGCCCTGCTGACGACCGGAGCGTGCCTGCTCGTCGCCGATCACCGAGCGGCAGGGGCAACGCCGAAGATGATGCCGCTGGCAACGGTTGGCGATGGAGCGTTTTCCTTGGGAGTTACCGGCAGTTGGTGAGAGTGCGAAGAAATGTCGCCGGAGAAGATGGCTCACCGGTACTTGCTTGGCGAAAGGGACAACGAATGCGACGGCTCGCCTATCTCGACTCGCTCCTCATGGCCCTCTGCCTGGCGCTCTCAGGATGCTTCGGCTTCGACAACCCGAAGGAGGTCGACTCCTCGGCCACGATCCGCGCGCAGATCGCCCGGCCCGGTGCCGGGGACTCAGCTCCCGTGCCGCTGGTAGGCGCGCAGTGCACCCTCGAAGGGACCAATCACACGGCGACTTCCGACGCCAACGGGGGCATCGAGTTCGACGGCGTCGCGCCTGGCTCCTACCTCATCATCTGCACGCTGGACGGACGAAGCTACCTGCTGGCCGTCGAGGTGCAGGCGGGTGAGACCAAGGAGCTGGGGACGGTCGCGCTCACCAAGAAGACGCCCTCCTGCGACGTCAACAACGGAGGATGCGACAGCAACGCGACCTGCTCCACCGGTCTAAGCCTCCGATATGGAGACCACATTGAGTGTGTCTGCAAGCCAGGGCTCACCTGCACCTGCAATGAAGGCTTCCAGCAGGAAGGCGCGCGCTGCTTCTTCTATCTCGATCAGTGATTCATTTCTGAGTCCGGATCCCTATTCGATAGCCGCCGGGGTAGGGGCGAGTGCAGATTCCTGGCGGCCTTGTCTCTCGGAGCTACCAATGAAGCGTGCCCTCGGACCGCTATGCTGCCTGCTAGCCTCCGCCTGCGGAGGCGATCCCGACCTCGCCAGCTTCAGCGACCAATATTGCGATCTGCTCAAGCCCTGCTGCGAGCAGGCGCACCTCAAGACCGACGGCGTCTCCTGCCACGCGGCAATGAACAACATGGCCCCCCTCCTAGGGCACTACGACCCCGTTGCTGGCGGCAAGTGCATCTCCAAGCTCAAGCAGGACTCCTCGAAATTCAGCTTCTGTACGAGCGGGATGCAAATTCCTGAGTGCGACCTCGTCTTCGCGGCCACCGCTGAGGGCGCCAAGCCCGGGGAGTCCTGCGTCCGCACGTCGGATTGCGCCACCTCGGCCGAGGGCCGTGCAGCCTGTTACGCCTCCCGCAGCGCCGACGACGGCCCCTGGACATCCACCTGCATGATCCAGGTGAAGGGAGCAGCTGGCGACAGCCTGTGCGTGGGAGAGACGGACGGCAACTCTGTCGTCATTGGGAGCTCCGCTCCTTGGGGGTCTGTGCCTGTACCAACGAAGGGCTACCTGTGTGACACGACGGCCAACCTGTTCTGTGACTCTGCGACGCGCCGCTGCGAGGCCTTGAGAGCGGTGGGCGAGTCCTGCGCCGGAAATGGCGAGTGCGTATCCGGCGCCACCTGCGACTACTTGCCGGGCAAGTGCGTGGCGCGCCTACCTGCGGGATCCATCTGCATCTCGACGCCGTTCTGTGACGCGTCAACCTGGTGTGACTCATCGGAGAAGTGCGTTGCGCGCGTCGCTGATGGCGCCGCCTGCACCACAAGCGATCAGTGCCAGGAGAACTCGAGCTGCACCAACGGCGCCTGCCAGGACGCGATCAGTCGCGGCCTGACGCTGTATTGCGGAGCGCCCTGACGCCTCAGGGACTCCAGCAACCCGGTCATCGCCAAGCTCAGGCGTGGGATTCGCAGCACGTGCGCCGCCATCGGCGCTCGTCTGGATGACAACGACTTCGAGGGTCCGCTCGTCGAGGTGCTCGTGCACATCAGCGGCGCGGGCAGCAAGCTGTTCCGTCTGGTGGAACCTCGCTTCCCGGGAACCCAGGAGTACCGCTTCTATCTGACCAGTCTGCTCGGCACGGGTTTCTCGGCCGGGGACATCGCGAGCCTCTACACCAGGCGCTGGCAGATCGAGCTGGTCTTCAAGGAGTTCAATGACCACGCATGCTGTCTGCACCCGCCATTAGCCGTCCAATTCCACTAAGTGTTCCGGAATACCCAAGAAGGAGAATCCATGTATCGCAAAATCGGGCTGCAGGGTCTTTTGGCTCTGGCTCTGGCGGTTTCTTCCAGTAGAGCAATGGCAGCGGATTGCGATCCTCAGTGCGCTGCCGATCAGTACTGTGAGACCACCGGAGTCCAACCGTTGTGCCTCGAGCTCTGCAACGCGCCGAACGGCTGCAAGGCCACCGAGACCTGCGTCCACGACACCGCAACCACCGGCCACTGCGCCCCGCCGACCTGCGGCGGAGTCGAGTGCGAAGAGGGCCAGGTCTGCCACAACTTCGGGACCGAGGAGACGCCTGACGAGAAGTGCAGCTGCATCCCCGCCGATACCTTCGAGGTTGGTGGCGTTCTGCAGCCCGATAGCTGCCCCGCTGGCTACATCTGCTCGATGGGCCCGGTCGAGTCCCAGGAGGACATCGTCCCCAGCGTTTGCCGCAAGCCCGGCGAGTGGGAGGACTGCGTCAAGACCGTCGGCTGCGCCGATGGTGAAGACGGCGCCATCCTCGAGTGCACCAGCGACATCTACCCGGGCAGCACGCTCTGCCTGCAGAGGTGTGGGCAGAACGCTGACGCCAGCGGCGCCACCCCCCACACCGAGAAGTGCGCCGACCCGGCCCTCGCTTGCCGGGCGGTTGGGAGCAAGGCCTTCTGCACCTACAACTTCTGCATCGACATGTGCCAGGGCGCGGGCTGCTTCACCGACGCTCAGCGCGCCAAGCTCTTCCAGCCCTGCACCGGCGCCGGCCTGAACGACTCCACCTGCCAGCCCGGCGCCATCGAAGACTCGGGAACGGTCTACGAGTACGGCCTCTGCGTCCAGGCAGGACATGCCACCAGCCGCGGCAAGTGCAACCCGGACGCGACGCGCCTCTCGGACCCCACCTTCGCCACCATGTGCCCCATCAACGAGGCCTGCATGGGCGTGCATCCGACCACTACCAACGACAGCTGGACCGGGCAGGTGGGCGAGTGCCTCCAGATGTGCAACGCCTATCCGGGCGCCAACCCCGCGCCGAGCCCCGTCGCCAATTGCACCGGCTCCGCCAACTACTGCATGGACGTGACGGGCGTCCCCAGCATCCAGAAGACCATCCTCGGCTTCTGCCTCAACAAGTGCGACTTGTTCGGCACCGACACCTGCCCGGACAACAACGTCGGCGACAAGCAGGGATGCTGGCCCGATGACAGGACCTTGACCGATCCCGGCTACTGCCACGCCTTGGTCTCTAACCCCGGCAAGCTGGGCGAGAGCTGCTCCAGCAACGAGAACGACCCGCGAAGCGTGTGTGGCGACCGCCTGGTCTGCAGGCAGCCCTCCGGCGCGTCGACCGGCGTCTGCTCCGGCTGGTGCGACACCAATACCTGCAGCGATCCTACCCAGGGATGCAGCAGCTGCTTGCCCCCCACCGCCGCCTGCAAGCCGGTCCTGGACGGGGCTTCGGACCTTCTGGGCATCTGCGAAGTCCCGTTTGGCTATGTCGCTCCGGGCCTCGACGCGGGCATCCCCGAGTCTTCCCCGGATGCCGCGGCGGTCGTTGTCCGAGTCGACGCCGGTGGCGTGCCTGGAGACGACGCCGGAACCAGCGAAGCCACGCCCTCGCCGTCGTCGGGGGGCTGCAGCTGCAGCACCTCGGCGTCCGACCTCCCGATGGGCTTCGCCACGCTGCTGATCGCGGCGGGGCTGCTGCTCGGGCGCGTCGCACGGCGTCGGACCTGAGAAACGTAGCAGGCGGTTAGAGGCGGCTTGTGACTCGGCAAGCCGCCAACTCCGAGCCGCCACCTGGGCAGCTCCGTCGGCGCAGCGCTTCTCGCCCCTCCACGCTCACCGCCGGCGCCCTTCTCGGGCCGGGCGCCCACTGTCCAGCACGGCCTTTCGGCACCCCCGCCGCCACTGCCGCTACTCCTCATTGCCGGAAGACAGGGTCGCCACGCGAAGCTTATGGCTTGAAGTTCACATCTCCACCGTCGAGGCACGCATGCGTCCGTTCGTCCCACGAGCTATTGGCGCTTTGATTCTCTCTCTAGCAGCAGTGGGGTTGACCAACTGCGCACTAGAGGACTGCAGCAGCTCGCCCGTGAGGTTCAAGTGCGACGGGAACACGCTCAGCATCTGCGAAGCGCGGACCAACCTGGACTTCTATGGAACGCCCGAGCACTACTGGGTCAGCAGCTCCTGTGGCGACAAACAGTGCGTATCCAGCGGCATCCACGCGGCTTGCGTCGTAACCCCTTTGCAGCAGTGCTCCGGCGAGTCCTCCACCTGCGCGGCTGACCAGGAGACTGTCTACGCGTGTAACTCGGACGTGGGGTACTACGAAGACCGGGGCACTTGCCGGGGTTATCCCGACGATCCGAACACCAAGTGCCACCAGTACACCGAGCAGGGCGTGTCCAGGGCTGCGTGCGTGAATCCGGCGATGATCCCATGCACGGCGGTGGGGACGTACTACGGGTGCACTTCGGACAAGCGGTCGCTCGAGCGCTGCACCTTCGCGGGCTACGCTTCGACTTGGGAGTGCGGCTCGGCCGAGGTCTGCGTGGACGATGGCGACTTCCACGGGTGCGCCCTCGCGACGCTCACGAAGTGCGACGACAGCGTGCCGCTGCACTGCAGCGACGACGGCAGGTTCCTGCTGGAGTGCGAAACCACGGGCGAGATCGGCTACATCCACGCATTGCTGGACTGCGGCTCGACGAATCAGAAGTGCAGCGGCAACGCCTCGACGGGCTTCACCTGCAGCCGCTGAACGGCGGAGGAGTTCGAAGCGGGGATGTTTCATGGCAAATGCCAAGATCGTCTTCGCCGACGCGTCCCGGCCACTGCAGAGCAATCCACGGCACGCCTCGCCACGCGACGGCTCGGGAGGGGGCTGCAGCACCTCGGCGACCGACCTCCCGATGGGCTTCGCCACGCTGCTGATCGCGGCGGGGCTGCTGCTCGGGCCCGTCGCACGGCGCCGGACCTGAGAAACGTAGCAGGCGGTGAGAGGCGGCTTGCGACTCGGCAAGCCGCCAACTCCGCCCGTCAGCCGTCAATGGCTGACGCCAAGAGCCTGGTCGCCGCTCCTGGCTTTCGAGGATAGGCAGGAGCCAGGCCTTCCATCGGCGCGGGGAGGCCGACCAGTCGCAGCGACTGGTCGCCAGAGCCCACCGGTGGGACCAGCGGCGCGGCGCTGGAGGGCCTGGGAAGGCACAAGGCTTCGCACACCAACGCCTTTCGCCTGTCCGCTCGCGAATCAGCGACCTACCGCGCCGGGACGAAGCGAATCTCCACGCGCATGCCGAGGGCCTCCGCGACGCGGCGAAGCAGGTCAAAACGCGGCTCCACATCGCCCGTCTCCAGCCTTGCGATGACCGATTGTGAGGACCCCGCTCTCCGGGCGATCTCGCCTTGGGTCAGATGCTGGCGCTCCCGAAGGGCTCTCAGGTTCTTGGCGATCTCTCGTCGTTCTGCCGCGGCCTCTATCGCCGCGCCGAACTCCGGCTCGCGCTCGATCTGCTCGCGGACAAATGTCCCGATATCCTTCCCGAGATGCGGATTCTTGCGTTTGCTGCTCATGGCATCAGCCTCCGTAGGCCAGAACGTCGCGCATTCGCTTCAGGGCAAGCTCGATCTCCCGACGGGGGGCCTTCTGCGACTGCTTCTTGTAGGCATGGAGCAGAACGAGTGTGGGCCCTGCGACCAGGACGTAGAAGATGCGTTGCATCGGGAACCGGATCTCCCAGAGCTTCCCGTCGATGGGTCTCGTGTCCACCTCGCCAATCCCGTTCTTCTCGATCGCCATAAGCGCCTCCGCGATCGTCGCTCGCTCCTCGAGCGGCAAGCCGTTCAAGTGCTTCTCGACCGGCGAGACACCCGCACTCGTCTGATAGAACAGGACTCGCATCCATTGGCCTCAACTCAAGAGCAGGATATGGCACATCTGCTATGAGGACAATCCCTCACTAGGACTGCCGGGTCGACTCGAGGCCGTCGGCGATGGTAGTGAAGCAGCAATGTCCAGCCCTGCAAGGAGGCCCGACCGCCCGAGCCCGCAAAGCTGCGGCGTTACGCCGCGGCGGAAGTTGCTCCACCATGCTTTCCCGCGCCCGATCTTCTTGGGGGCGCCCGGGCACCTAGTGCCCTGGCACTAAGTCGACCCAAGCGTCTGTGGGCACTAGGTGCCC
>JACRCT010001288.1 GCA_016218885.1 Deltaproteobacteria bacterium
CCTCTCGCCGACGGTGGGACGGGTGGCTCGGGCCTTCGAGGGCCTCGTGCGCAAGGATCCTCCACCGTCTCGCGGCCGAGCTCCTCGCGCTCGCCGGGAGGGCCCGCCGGAGTCCCTACCGACGATTCTCCGCCACGGCCGAGGTCTTCATCAGGCTGGGGGAGGGGAGTCTTGGAGGGGCCGCTGTCCATCGTGACTCGAAGGTAGCGACGCGACTCGTCGCGAGCTTCCTTCGGACCCTCCTCCGTCCCCTGTTCTCCGTCGGTGCTCGGCTCCCTTTCGGAGCCACCTGGCGCAGCTCGTCCACCTTGTGAGCGAGCGGGTGGCGGTCCCCTCGACAGGCACTCGTGAACCCGCTCACTCGCCACTAGCTCGTCAACGCGGGGGCTCATCGCGGCCGCGAGTGCCGCGACCCCCAAGACGGGAGGAGGCGAGGATGCGAGTGCCAGGGCTGGCGTTGGGGTGGCTGCTGATGTCGGTGTCGGCGTGCAACTGCGGCAAGTCCCCGGGGAAGGGCGGCCCCGACTTGGCCGTGGAGTGCAGCACGGACGCGGACTGCCCTCAGGGGCTCCTCTGTGCCGACCGGAGGTGCGAGGCGCAGGCCATCGCCGCGGCCGATGCGGGGGAGGGGGCCTGCCAGGCTGATTCGGACTGCCCGGACCTGCGCTACGCGTGCACCGCCGGCATCTGCCTCATCGTGCCTGGCCGCTGCCTGACCGACTCCGACTGCGCGCCCGGCGTGCTCTGCAACGTGGGCATCGGCAGCTGCATGGCCTGCGCAGAGGGCGCGACGCGTGGCTGCGGCATCTCGGACGTCGGGGCCTGCCGCTTCGGCACCGAGACCTGCAGCGGCGGCGCGTGGGGCCCTTGCCAGGGAGCCGCGGGGCCGTCCGCGGAGCTGTGCGACGGGGTGGACAACGACTGCGACGCGGTCGTAGATGAGGACTTCGATCTCGCCAGCGACCCGGAGCACTGCGGGCGGTGCGACCACCGCTGCCACTTCGGCAACGCGAGCGCCGAGTGCCGCGCGGGGCGCTGCCTGGACTGGGCCTGCGAGCCGGGGTGGTTCGACGCCAACGGCGATCCGGCGGACGGCTGCGAGTACGGATGCACCGCGACCCTGGGCGGCGCGGAGCTGTGCGACGGGGTGGACAACGACTGCGACGGGCTGACCGATGAGGCGTTGGGCACGACAACCTGCGGGGTGGGGGCGTGCCAGCGCGCGGTGGAGAGCTGCGCCAGCGGAGCGCTCCAGGCCTGCGAGCCGGGCGCCCCCGCGGCCGAGGTCTGCGACGGGGTGGACAACGACTGCGACGGGCAGACCGACGAGGCGCTGGGCACGACGACCTGCGGGGTGGGGGCGTGCCAGCGCACGGTGGAGAGCTGCGTCGGCGGGGTGAGCCAGGCCTGCGAGCCGGGCAAGCCCGCGGCCGACGTGTGCGACGGGCAAGACGACGACTGCGACGGTCAGACCGACGAGGACGTGACCGTCGTCACCCAGGACGGGGAGAGCCAGCGCGTCGACCCCATCATCCGCCCCATCGACATCCTCCTCGTGGTGGCCAACAACGGCACCATGAACGAGGAGATCCGCGCAGTGGAGGAGAACATCAACGCGAGCTTCGCGGCCATCCTGGAGCAGAGCGGCATCGACTACCGCGTCATCGTGCTCTCCAAGTACGGCTACGGGGGCTCGACCGGGAACTACGCCCTGTGCATCAGCCCGCCGCTGGGTGGCAATGCCTCCTGCACCGGGACCTGCCCCGTCAACACCGACCGCTTCTTCCACTACAGCGTCGACATCGGGGCCCACGACTCGCTCTCGCAGATCCTCGCGACCTACGGCGCTAGCGACGCATGCGGGCTCGCGCCCAAGGGCTGGGCGCAGTGGCTGCGGCCCGGGGCAGCGCGGATCTTCATCGAGATCAGCGACAACGGCCCGAACACCGGCTGCAACGAGAACGGCTTCACCGCCGACGACTTCGAGGGCCGGCTGTTCGCGACGTCCCTCGAGTTCGGCTCGAGCACGGCCCGGGACTACCGCTTCCACAGCATCGTGGGCCTGCGGGAGAACGACCCGGCGTCCTCGGCGTGGTTGCCCGAGGCGCCGCTGGTCGCAGCGCGGTGCACCGGCAATGGCGGCTACGTCCAGGACCCCGGCCTCGAGTACCAGGAGCTGAGCGTGCGCACCTCGAGCCTGCGCTACCCCATCTGCCAGTACCAGAGCTTCGACGCCATCTTCACCGAGGTGGCCAAGGCGATCGTGGTGGAGAGCGAGATCTCCTGCGAGTTCTCGGTCACCGCGGTGCCCGGCGACTCCAGCATGGACAACACGGCGCTGGACATGGTGGGCCACAACGGCGGCGGCCGGGTCGCGCTGGTCCACGTGCCGGGCCCGGAGGCCTGCGCCGGCAACGCCTTCTACACCGAGGGGACGACCATCCGGCTGTGCCCGGACGCGTGCGTGCTGTGGCGCACCGACCCGAGCGCGAAGGCCGAGGTGACCTTCACCTGCCAGAGGCAGGTGCCGTAAGGGCCCGCTGGGAAGCGGGGGGCGCGGAGCTTCGGTTCCGCGCCCCTCTTCCTTCTTGTCAGGATGCGCCGCGCGACCGGCGGAGGCCGAGCCACGATCGAGCGCCTGCGCGGAGTCATCGAGCTTTCCCCGGAGACGATCGCCGCCAGGGTCCGCCTCAGCCAGCGGCTGTCCCAGCCGGGAGGAGGGATGGAGCGCGAGGATCTGGGGAAGCGCTACCTGGCGCAGCTCGGCAAGCAGTCCTGGGCTGCAGGTCGAGCTCATCCCCGGCGAGCCCTGTGGTCATCGCAGCCTGGTTCGACTGCGCCGAGGCCTGCACGGTGAGCTAGGGCTTGCCGGCGACGATCCAGGCGTCCACGTACTGGGCGAAGAGGTTCTGGCCGTCGATCGTGTACGCGTTGGCCGAGCAGTCATAGCACTCGGTAGTCTGGCCGATGTTGACTGCCTCGCCTCTGGTCCGCTCGTGCCAGAGCACCGCGGGGTGGGCGTTGAGCAGGTCGGCGTGGATGCGGTTGACGTAGGCGCCGGTGGACTTGCGCAGCACTCCGTTCTCCCTCGACCAGAGCGAAGCCAGGACATCGGCAGCGGGCGCGTCGACCCAGCGCTGGTCGACCTGGAGGAGATCACGGCCGGGACCCTTCGAGGAGCGGACGCGCAGGGTGGGCACGCCGCCGAGGAGGTCGAAGGCCGCCTGGAGGTTCACGCGGTTGAGGCGGGTGTCGGTGGCCCGCTGTGAGAGGTAGCGGGTGGAATCGCGGCGGTACATCTCCGGGGCCGTCTCGACGACCAGCGCGATGTGTGCGCTCCGGGGGACGGCCGCGGCGTACCAGTCGGCGTAGCCCCAGGCGGAAAAGTCGAAGGCCTCGAGGGCGCGCGTGGTGGAGCTGGAGAGGTTGGCGCTCATCACCACGTCGAGGAGCAGGACCTCGGCGCCCGCGAAGTCCGCTGGGCGCTCCAGCAGCTCGCGGATGGTGGCGCCGCGCACGTAGCGCCGCTCTCCGGGGATCGACGAGCAGGAGCGCAGCCCGGCGACCACCGCGTCGCTGACCACCAGACGCCAGCCCAGGGTGGGCAGCGCTTTGACCTCCTCGTGGTTCTCGAGCCGGCCGTATTGGCTGCGGTACTCGACGATGGCTGCGGCGATGATGGGGCCGACGCCATCGCACGCCTCGAGCTGGGCCGCAGTCATCGTGTTGAGGTCGGGGCGCGCGGGGGCCGCCGCGCTGGCCCAGGCGCGCAGCCTGGCGAGGGTGGCCGTGCCCACCGAGGGGACCGCGGCGAGCTCGTCCATCGAGTCGATGGGCTGGGCCGCCACGAGGTTGCGCGCCGCGGTGGAGGTGACCCCCGCCGCGCCCGTCAGCTGCGCTTCGGTCGCCCCGTTGACGGCGCGCAGCGTCCCCGCCGCCTCCTCGGCGCTGAAGGCTACGCTCTCCCAGATCCCCCCGCCTGCGGGCGGAGAGGTGGCCCCCAGCAACCAGCGCGCGTAGCCGAGCAGCTTGGCGAGGGTGGCGGTCCCCACCTGCGGCACCATGTCCACCTCGGCGTAGGTGTCGTAGCGGTCATCGTCGGCAGTTGCCGCCACCTTGTCCGCCCCATCTCGGTGGTTGATGAGGTTCGCAGCCGCGGCGCTGGCCACCCCGGCGGCGCTCAGCGCGGAGAGGGTCGTGCGCGAGTCGTTCAGGGCGTCGACGACCAGCTGCTTCTCCTCGGAGGTCAGGGCGAGCGCACCCATGTCCAGATCGTCGAGGTCGGTTCCGGGAGCGATGGCACCTTCGCCACAAGCGCAGAGGAGCAATGCGGTTCCCAGAACCAAGGCGGCGCGGTGGAAGGACATCTGGGCAGTCTCCGTGAAGGCAAATGTAGGATTATCGAAGACCTCGCCCGCAAGTTGCGCGGGAGCCGGATGGTTCTCTCGCCGTGCAACCACTGGTTGTTGCTGTTGATTTTGGTGGCCCACGGTTGGGCCTCCCTTCGACGTCACACGGCTTGGGGCGACTCTCCACCCGTGGGCGCCGTCGCGCGGCTCGGCACCACTCGCGTCCGGTACGGCGGCCTCGCGCACCTGGCGCTCTCCAGCGATGGCAAGACTGCGGCGACCGTTTCGTTCGTCAGAGGCGATCTCATTGTCTGGGACGCTGCGCGCGGGGAGCCCTCGGTTCTCCTGATCTCCCCGGATCGAGATGCCCCTCCCGTGGAAACTAGCCGGCCCTGTGAAAGAGGCCCTCTTCTCGGCGTGCCGCAGGCCAGAGTTGAGTCAGCTGGAAAGTTCGTCTTCCCGTCGGTGTGTTTTTGCGGTGGCAGATCTGCGGGTGCCGACGCTGGACCGAGGGTGGGACTGCTGTCTACCAGCGCTCTGAATCATCCCCGGCCGCCAATACCCTAGGAGAGGTCGATGGCGCGACGCTCGGCAGGCCCAGCTTCCACGCTCTTCCCGCTCCTCGCGATGATCTTCTCCGCCTGCGATTGCGGGTCGGGCGATCACCAACGGCCCGACGCATCGTCGGGTGACGGCAGCCTGGCCGGCGAGTTGACCATCGAGCCGCAAGACCCGGTGCTGACGGTCTCGGGCGAGCCCTTCCCCACGGTCACTTTCGTGGTGAAGCGGTCGGGCGTGGCCGTCGCGGCGCAGTTCTCGATCGACCGCGGCGCCCTGGGCTCCTTCGAGGCTGCCGGCACCTTCGTCCCCAGCGGCTTCGAGGCGGGCGTGGGCCAGGTCACCGCCACCGCCGAGGGGAGGTCGGTGGCGACGTCCATCACCGTCAAGCTCAACGAGCAGAACGGCGCGCCGGGCCCCGACGGCGGCTTCGGCCCAGGGGGTTGGGCGGGCGTGGGCGGCGAAGGCCCCGGGCCCGCGATCGGTGACTCCACCAAGGTGGTGCTCGACTCGACGCCCCAGGCCGAACCCGCGTTGAAGATGCTCTACCCCTACGACCGGACCGTCTGGCCGCTGGCCCAGCTTGCGCCGCTGCTTCAATGGGCGGGCAGCTCCTCGATGCTCAACGCGGCGGAGGCCGTGCGCATCAGCCTGTCCTGCGCCACCTACAGCTGGCGTGGCTACTACGGTCGGCCGGGGGCGCTCGCCTCCGGAGCGCCATACCAGCGCCACCCCATCTCCCAGGAGGCCTGGGATGCGGCGACCGAAGCTGCAGCCGGCGGGGACCTCAAGATGGAGCTCGTTCTGGCCTCCGGGGGCAAGGCCTACGGCCCGCTTCTGCAGACCTGGAAGATCTCCAAGGGCCCGCTCAAGGGCGTCGTCTACTACCAGTCCTACGGGACCAACCTTGCCAAGAACTTCACGGGCGCCAAGGGTGGTGACGGGCGCTTTGGCGGGGCGACGCTGTCCATCAAGCCCGGCCAGACCGACCCCACCCTCGTCGCCGGAAAGGACGGAGCCCGGGCGAACTGCCGGGTGTGCCACTCCGTCTCCGCCGACGGAAGCCGCATGGTCGTCCAGCACGGCGACGACTACAATCTCTCCTCCGGCTATGACCTGAAGAACGGTTACGCCGAGCGGACCTACCCGAGAGGTGCGGACTTCAAGTTCGCCGGGCTCTACCCCGACGGCAGCGTGGGCCTGCTCAGCCACGCCACGGAGTACTTCGCCATCCCCTACCCGACCGCGCTCTTCGACATGGAGACCGGCACGCAGCTGTCTGCCCCCGGGCTCTCCGATTTCGTCACCGAGGCGGGCTTCCCGGCGTTCTCGCCCGACGGCAAGCACGTGGCCTTCAATTTCGGCGCCGGCTCCGGCAACGTCGCCACCGGCCCCGGCGACCACTCCAAGCTGGTGGCGATGAGCTATGACCACGCGACGCGGGCCTTCTCCTCGCCCACAGTCCTGTACGCAAGCACTCCTACCAGCCCGCCGGCCTGGCCCTCCTTCATGCCGACCAATGGGTCGGTCGTCTTCCAGAAGGTCCTGCCCGGCAACACCTCGCATGAGCTGTTCGCCACCCGCAAAGGTGCGCGCGGGGAGCTGTGGTGGAGCGACCTTGCCACGGGGACCGCGCAACGACTCGATCAGCTCAACGGCGTGGGCCTGCCCACCAACGCCTCCCACACCGACGACTCAACGGTCAACTACGAGCCCACGGTTTGCCCGCTGCCCTCCGGCGGCTACGCTTGGGTCGTCTTCATGAGCCGGCGCATGTACGGCAACGTGGCGACCATCGACCCCTGGCACAGCGACCCGCGCGAACACGACCTGATCGATCAGGTCACCACCAAGAAGCTGTGGGTCGCGGCCATCGACCTCAACGCCGCCCCCGGCACCGACCCGAGCCACCCGGCGTTCTACCTGCCTGCCCAGGAGATCCTCGCCGGCAACACCCGCGGCTTCTGGGTGGTGGACCCCTGCCGCCCCGACGGCGCCTCCTGCGAAAGCGGCGATCAGTGCTGCGGCGGCTACTGCATCACCAGCGAGCTGGGCGGGGTCTGCACCAGCGAGCACACCGGCTGCTCCGAGGAATACGATCGCTGCGAAACCACTGCCGATTGCTGCAGCGGCTTGTCGTGCGTCAATAGGCGCTGCGTCTACCTAGGGCCCAATTAGCCCGACCCAGCCCACTGCTCTCGTCGCCTGGCTCCGCGATCTCGGCCATCTGCCCGAGGCAGGTCATCGACTCCACGTCGTCCCTCTTTCGGTCGGTCCTGTCGGGAGGTAGCTCACGACCTTGCCCGTCGTCCGGGTCGAGCGATGCGCTGGAGGCCGGGGGCACCCACACACCGTCACACCGTCGCAATCTCATGACCATCACCGGGCAGCTGAAATGGGGTTCGCCATGAGCCCAATCTTGGTAACGGCGGTGTCTCTCGCCTTTCTCCTGGCCGGGTGCGCGTGCGAGGTCCCATTCGCCGTCACGAAACACTGTGCCGTCGAGGCGGACTGTCCCAGAGGTTTCAGCTGCGGCCATGGCCGCTGTCACCCTTGCCCGGCATGCGGCCCGGGCGAGGTCTGCGCCGGAGGTCAGTGCCTACCCTCCACCTGCGCGGAGCTGGTGTGCGCGCCGGAGATGGCGTGCGACCAGGGGCGATGCCAATGGGTGCGCTGTGTGGGGGTGGTCTGCGGCGAAGGCGCAGTCTGCGCGGATGGGCGCTGCGTCCCCAGCAGGTGTGCCGAGTTGGAATGCCCGGCGGGCCTCGGCTGCATCGAGGGGCAATGCCGGGACGTGCGCTGCCTGGGAGTGGCCTGCTCGGCGCGCACGACTTGTCGGGAGGGGGCTTGCGTCGGTTGCGCGGCAACCGAGGCGGAATGCGGCGATGGCGTCGACGAGGATTGCGATGGGTTCATCCATTGC
>JACRCT010001243.1 GCA_016218885.1 Deltaproteobacteria bacterium
AACCTTCGGGCTCGCCGGTACCTGGCTTGGTCAGTGGTTGACCGGAGAGCGCGCCATCGACCCGACCCAGGCCTCGTACACCGGCCTGATGGCCAGCACCGATGGTTCCTGCCGTTGGCTGGCCGACGTGGTGCAGCGTGAGGACCCGGCGGCCCTCGTCCATGACGAGGAGTTCTCCGGGTACCCGATCGGGGCGGCTCTGGAGCGCAGGCGGTTCGTCGCGTGGCACGGCTCGGGGAACCTGGACGCGCCCGCGGTGGACGGGCTGATCGCGCGCTTCGACCCGGGTGAGCTGACGCCGCCGCGAAGGCCCGGCCGGCAGGTCGTGCTCACGTCGGGCACCACTGGTCGGCCGAAGGGCGCCTGGCGAGGACGGCCGCCCGGGCTGAAGGAGGCGGCGACGCTACTCTCGACGCTGCCGCTGCGCCTGCGGGGCACCACCCTCATCGCCCCACCCCTGTTCCACGCGTGGGGGCTCGCGCACCTGCAGCTGGCGATGCTGCTGGCGAGCACCGTGGTGGTGCAGCGCAGGTTCGACCCCGAGCGCACGCTCGAAGCCGTCGCCCGGCACCGGTGCACCACGCTGGTGGTGGTGCCGATGATGCTCAAGCGCATCCTCGATCTGCCGGCACCGGTGCTCCGCAGCTACGACATCTCCAGCCTGCAGCTTGTCGCCGTGTCGGGGTCCGCTCTGAGCGCCGACCTCGCGGCGCGTGCCATCGCCGAGCTCGGGCCCGTCGTCTACAACCTCTACGGCTCCACCGAGGTCGCCTGGGCGGCGGTGGCCACCCCAGAGGACCTGCGCGCGGCGCCCGGCACGGCCGGAAGGCCGCCGCGCGGAACGGTGGTGCGCATCCTGGACGAGGCCGGCGCACAGCTCCCGTAGGGCAGATCCGGACGCATCTTCGTGGGGAACGACTTCCTCTTCGACGGGTACACGGGCGGCGGCGGCAAGCAGACCATGGGCGGGCTCATGCGGTCCGGCGACGTCGGCCACTTCGACCAGGCCGGCCGGCTGTTCGTCGACGGCCGCGACGACGAGATGATCGTGTCCGGCGGCGAGAACGTGTTCCCGGGCGAGGTCGAGGAGCTGCTCGCCCGCCACGCCAACGTGGAGGACGTAGCGGTCATCGGGGTCGCGGACCAGGAGTGGGGCCAGCGGCTCATGGCCTTCGTCGTGCCGAAGCGCGGCGCGTCGCTGAGCGAGGACGAGGTCAAGGCATTCGTGCGCACGCACCTCGCCCGCCACAAGGTGCCGCGGCAGGTGGTCATCGTCGACGAGCTGCCGCGCACCGCCACCGGCAAGGTGCTCAAGCGCGAGCTGGCCACGCAGGCGCACTGAGGCGCACGTCCTCTGCGGTTCGTCCCAGGAACGGGCGCGCCGGTTCGGTCACATGGCGGCCAGCCCCGTATCGCAATCTTCCAGCGATAGGCAGACCGACCATGCGGATGCGAATCCTGTACCGCTAGAGGAATCCAAGCCCGAGCCTGAGCGCGGTCCATGCAAACAGGACCAATCCACCGAGTCCCAAGATGAAGCCCGCGATTCCAGATCGGCGTCCCAGCTTGCGAGCCCGAGCCAAGTGCGCCGGTTCGTCGCTGTGAACGCGACTACCTCTGGCGGCAAGCAGCAGTGCTGCCAACCCAAGGACTACTCCACCGGCTCCGCCAACCAGGGAAGCACCGAAGGCGACCTCGAAGACTTCCAGGCTGCCTCCGGTAGCCGCCACCGTCACTGCCAGAAGCCCGAGGACGATTGCTGCAACGTGACGCCTTGTGGCCATCGGGTTCCCCGCTGCTCGCGTCGTTCGAGCCATCGCAAGAGATACGTGAGATGCAAGTCTGCCACCGTTCATCGCTCCAGGATGCAGAGGGTCGCCACGCTCCGCGCGGTTGCGACCGACACTCGATCCCCGCTCCCGATGACGACCTATACCGCCCCCAATGACGCGATCAGTCGATCGTGTGGACGGAGCTTCCCGGGCCCCAGCTTGGAGGCGCCATGGCTCCCGTCACGTGTGGCGAGATGCGCTTGGCCCCGATGGACGGGCAGTTCGTGGAGGCCACCGCTTTGTACTTGGCGAGCACGTGTGCGAAACCCGACCGCGTCATTGCGTCGCACCACGCGTTGCGGAAGAGCTCGGGCACAGCAGCGTCGCCCCCCGCAGTGCCCGAGGATCGGGTCCCGATCCGTCGACCTACCCTGGACCGGCCGTGGTCTCGATGATGAGCCGATGAAGCGCGTCGGCCTGCTGGTTTCGCAGTCCCGTTCGCCTCAGGAGGAAGTAGGTGACCCGTGCGACTCCCTCCAGGGGCACTGCGACCATCCCTCGCGGGACCGTGCAGAAGTCGTTCACCACGGCGATACCAACGCCGCACCGAGCAAAGTGCAGCACCAATTCCCAGCCTGTTGCTTCGACCGCCACCTTCCAGTCGACACGGGCCGCGCTGAGCGCCTGCGCCAGCATCGTGCGGTGGGGGTTCCCGACGGGTGCCACGACGATCTGCTCGCCGGAGAGGTCGCGGGGGACCACGCGCTGTCGTTGCGATAGGCGGTGCGAGGCGGGAAGGATGACCACTTGTCCAATCGAGCGGAGAGCCAAGGCTTCCAGGTCCGGCGGGGGCACATCGGCAGCGATGACTCCCAGGTGGGCGCGCGAATCACGCACCGCCTCGATCGTTTCAGGTCCGCGCATCGGCAAGAGTCGCAACGGCCATCTTTGCTTCGAGAAGCGCCGGATGGCAGACCCGAGCAGGTAGAGAAAAGAACCCTCTCCGGCAGCGAGGACCACCGGCCCGGAATGCGCGGCGCCGTGCAGTTCGTCGAGGACGCACTGCCCGCGCTCCTTCACCTCGCGGCCAAATGCGGCCAGCCGCGCACCCTCGACGGTGAGCGATAGGGCTCGACCTTTTCGACGGTAGAGCGGAAATCCCACCGACTCGGCGAGCTTGGCGATCTGAACATGAAGGGCGGGCTGCGAGATGTGGAGCTGCCCGGCAGCGCGGGTGAAGTTCAGGTGCTCAGCGAAAGCCACGAAGGAGAAAAGCTGGTCGTAGTTCATGCCCACAACTATAGGCGGCGATTATGGATAGCAATATAAGAATAGTTCATGGCGATAGCGCTGCTGGCTACTCTGGGGTCAGGAGGAACGGCCATGAACCGCGTTATCGAGAACCCACGCTTCCTGGAGATGTACCGTCGACTCGCCACCGTGACGCTCAATCCTCGACGGCACACAGCGCCGAACGTGCTCGACCATTCCGAGCTTGCGGCACGCATCGCCGTGCGCTTGGGCGAGCTCAACTCATGCACTTGGGAGGAACTCAACCTTCTGGAGGACCTCGGTCGAGCGCACGACGTCGGCAAGGCAACAGGCACCTCGCGCCCGGAACGTTCCGTGGAGGTTCTTCGGGATTGCGGCGTCGAGGACGCCACCTTCCTCAGCTTGGTGAAGTGGCACGACACGGCCCTGCCCTGGTATCGCGCTGCCCAGCGTGGCGAGCCTCCCTCGGAGAAGGCGTGGCGGCGCTTGGCTCGCGAGGTCGATCTCAGGCTGCTGTGCGTGTTCACCGTTGCCGATCGCGCCGACGCCCCGGGCGGCTGGCGCCGAAATGCACCTACGCCGTGGTTTGTGAAGGCGGCGCATGAGCGTTCCCTGGTCGGGAGCCTCCATCTGGATGTTCCGGAGCACCCCAGCGAGACGAGCGCCGGGGGAGTGCTGGTGCGAGAGGGGGAGCGCGGGCGGGAGCTCCTCTTGATCCGCGTGCGCGCCGACGGGTTCGAGCTGCCGAAGGGCGGAATCGAGTTCGATGAGTCTGCCGAGGAAGCCGCGAGCCGCGAGGTGCACGAAGAAACGGGCGTGCTCAGCCGGCTCCAGGTGCGGCGGCACCTCGGAGACGTGAGCTACCTCGTGGACCACGCGTGCGGCCGGTTCCTCAAGCGCGTGCGCTACTTCGTCCTCGTCCCGGAGGGGGAGTTGCGAGTGGGCAACTCGCCTAACAGAACGCTCGAGCGGGTGTGGCTGCGATCAGAATCCGTGGAGTCGATTCCGCTCGTGAACGAGGACCTTCGGCCGCTTCTTCGGGCTGCCCTCGTGGAAGATGGCCATGCGACCTGACCAGCTGCAGACCAATCGGGACTTGTACCTGTTCGTCGCCGAGCTCGTTCAGGCGAAGGTGAACGCCCCGATCGTCCGAGACCTCGAGCAGTATCTTTCTGCGATCTGGCTCTTGGGTTCGGCGCACAAGACAGCCGTCGCCCTCCCGCTCGGGTACTTCGCAGCCATCCTAATTGGAGCATTCGGTGGCCAAGTGCCCGAAGGAGACCTGCCTGTCCCACGCGATCCAGCGCGCTCCCTCGCGCAGGATGCTGGCTACTTGCGCTGGGAACGAACGGTGATGATGCAGATGGTCGACCTACGCGAAATGCGAGAGGGCGGAGCCCTGAGAGACGAGCTTCGCTACTTTGGTGTCGACGGGCCTTCGGGTGCACGCTGGTACAACTTCGACCCCTGCACGTATCTCGAATGCGCGGTCGCCGGGACCTTCGGCGGTTGGCAACCCGGCGACCAGACGGGGCGGAGCTACGTTCCCGGGAAGGTCGCAGTGCTCGATGTGCAGGGCCGCATCGCTTCGGCCGAGCCGCGGGAGATTGACGAGCCCATCAACGACATTGCTTCGGTGAGCTGGCACAGGTTCGCCGACTTCCTCGAGGCCGGGCAGTCGTACGAGTGAGCCGGAAAATGGCTCGCGGACTCATACCGGTAGCCCACTTGAGTGGGCTTCGGTGAGGTAGCCGCGGGCTTGAGCCCGCGGTGATCCGCTCGTCGCGCAATCTTCATCGTGGGGCGACCACGGATTTGAGCGTCTCCGACCTGGCGGCAGCGGGTGGCGCTGCGGCTCGCCTTCGACTCGGGGCGGCCATGCTCGCGATCACCGCGGGCTCAAGCAGGCTAAAGCCCGCTCAAAGCCCGCGGCTACCTCTACGAAGCGCACTGAAGTGCGCTAACCGGCTCGAGCACCTTGCCTCGATTGCTGCATGGGCTCCGATCTGTCCGTCCGTGGCGCAAGGCTGCTCATGGCGTCTGCTGACAGGCCCAAGTTCCGTGCAACAGCACCCGTGACTGGGGATCGCCTCAGCCCTCCGGGAAGTCGATGTACTGAGGGGGGACGCAGTCGGTGAGCCAGACCCCGTTGGCCGACAGGAAGAAGGAGTGCCCGGCGCGGTGCATCCTTCCTGCGGCGACTTGCAGCACCACCGGCTTGCCTCGCCGTGCGCCCACCGCGCGAGCGGTCTGGAGGTCAGGGGAAAGATGCACGTGGTGCCGGGCCATCTTGGTGAGGCCGGCCGCCTTGATCGAGTCCAAGCTCGAAGCGACGGTGCCGTGGAAAAGCCTCTCGGGCGGTGTCGTGGGCTGGTACCCGAGCTGAACGTCGACGCTGTGGCCTTGGCTGGCGCGGATCTTCGTGCCGTCGTCGCTGATCGCGAAGCGGCGCTTGGGGCTTGTCTCCACGACCTCATCCAGCGTGGCGCGCGAGAGGTCCTTTCCATGCGCGCGGGCCTGACCGAGGAGGCTCTCGATCTCGACCCAGCCCTGGTCATCCAACTCGATGCCGATGGTCTCCGGCTCGTGTCGGAGGACCAGCGACAGGAACTTGCTGAGGCCTGTGCGGGTCTTCTCATCCATCGGCGTTCACACGCTCCCGCTCAACCCCTGCACGTCCGAGCTCGCGCTGACCTGGTAGACGAGCGAGATGCGGTCGGTCCCGTGGGGCGCGACCACCACCTTCCAGGTGGCGATGCCCTGCTCGTCGACGACGGGGGCGGGCTTGGTCTCCTTCACGTCGACCTCGATCTTGACCTTGTCGATCTCCGAGACCGGCACCCGCTCCTGGACCACGAACGCGGCAGGGGAGTCGTCGAGGTTGGAGAGGAACAGGCTCACGCGGCGGGTGATGGTGAGCTTGCCGGTGAGCTTGGCGCGCTCCTCCGAGGCCCAGGACTCGCGGCGCACGCGCACCCCGTCCTCGCTGCCGAAGCCCAGCGCCAGCTTCTCGCCCGGGGCGACGAAGCCCACCTGCGAGCGCCCCACGTAGCCGCTGGAGCGCAACAGGTCCACCGGCCCGGCGAGGATGGGGTGCTTGCCGGCATTGGCCCCGCGCACGCGCAGGTGCACCAGCGGCTCGAGCTCGGGGCAGGCGATGCGATCGACCTGGGCGGGCGCGGTGAACTGGAACACCGGGATGCGCCGCATGCGGCCGTCGGAGACCACCGTGGTGCGAGTCGCGGCGTCGAGCAGCCGGGTCTCCCCGCCGTCATCCACGCCGGGCAGGCCACCCGAGGCCGTGCCCTCGCCGGTGGTGGCGATGGCCTGGTCGCGCACCTGCACCGTGACCTTCTTCTCCTGGCGGCGCTGGGGCTGCAGCCACTCGTCCTCGAGCAGCGGCGGCTCGGCGCGCTGCGTGGAGCGCGCGGTGGAGAAGCGCAGCTCCACGTCCGTCCAGTCCTCGCCGGTGTTCTGCCACACAGCGGCCTCGCACTCGAAGCGCAGCTCCTCGCCCAGCAGCGAGGCGCGATGGATGGGGCGCCACAGCGCGCAGGGCACGGTGTACTCGAGGTCGAAGGCGTAGCGCCCGGCCTTGTCGGCGGTGAGGTCCAGCTGCAGCTCGGCCTCGAAGATCTCGCTCGGGCGATGGCTCATGCCCTGGCGCATCTGCACGGCGTCGAGCTCGCGCTGCAGAGCCTCGATCTGCCGCTGGGAGCCGTTGCGCTCCGTGTCCTGCTCGCGCAGCCGGCGGTAAGCCTCCTCGAGGTCCTTCTCCCAGCGGGGCTCGAAGCCACCGGCGTAGGGCAGCTCCTTGTTGACGCTGTCCACCAGCAGCTTGGCCGATTGCAGCAGCAGCGCGCGGCGCTGCTGGGCCACCTGGAGCCGCTCCTCGCGGTCGGTGATCTCGCCTTCGAGGCGCACCGCTTCCCGGGTGAGCGCCGCGGCGTCGGGGGGCTGCTCGACGGCGCCGATGCGCCAGCGGCGGCGCACCTTGAGCTCGTCCACGCGCAGGCCGGCGGCGGCGTGCGCCATCAGGGTCCGATCGGCGGCCAAGGGGGTCACCGCCGCAATTCGCAGGCGGCTCGGCCCCGCGGGCAGCTCGACCTCGACCCGGCGGGTGACCTGGGCGCGATCCTCGAGGAGAACCACGGTGCGCACGGGGGCGGCCACCTCGATTCCGGTCTGGACCGGAGTGGTGACGACGATAGGAGCGGAGGAGGAAAGGGCGTTCATGGTCGGGCTCCTAGTCGCGGCGGTTGCCGCCCACCAGCTCGTTCTTGGCATCGATGCGCACGGTGTACACGCAGCTCAGCTTGCGGGTCTGCCCGGGAGGCAACACGAGCCGCCAGCGCTTGCCGCCCTGGAGGATGTGCGGCGGCGACTGGATGAACGGCTCCCACGCCGGCTGCACCTCGCCGACCTCCACCGCCACCTCCTTGTCCTGGCCGCGGTAGAGCGGGACGCGCTCGCGCACCTCGACCTGGACCGGGGCGGGCAGCCGCGAGGCGATCTCGATCTCCACCTCGTGGCGCAGGGCCAGCGCGCCGTTGAGCAGGCCCTCCGAGGACTCCTTGTAGTGGGTGTTGCGCGCGACCTTGAGCGCGGGCTCCACTCCCAGGCCGATGTCCAGCGTCGCGCCGGCGGGCTGGGTGGTCAGGCGCGAGGCCACCAGGAACTCGTTCTCCAGGTAGATGTCGGCGGGGCCGGCCAGGATGGGCGCGCCCAGCGGGTTCTTGAGGGTCGCCACCCGCACCGCCTGATCGCTCTCGCGGGGCACGGCGATGAGGGTCAGCTCCACCGGCGCTTCTCGCGAGAAGAGCGGCACGTTGTGCAGCTTGCCGTCGTTGGGCACGTCCAGGGAGCCGGTGGCCTTGAAGCTGTAGTCGAAGGAGCCCGCGGAATCCTCGACCGCGGTGGTGGTGACCGGGAAGGTGGCGATGCGCCGTGCGCTGGCCTCGGCCTCGCGTGCCAGATGCTCGGCCCGGTAATACTGGTTGTCGGAGAGCCCACAGAGCAGATCGCGGCGCGTCAGGGGCTTGAGCGTGCCGCGCTCGGGGGCCGGACCGCTCCACGCCACCAGCCGCAGCAGGTGGTACTCCAGGGCGACGACCTGGACCCCTTGGGCCTTCGCGGGAGCCGGCTGGTCGAACGCATTGACCGCGCCCTCCTCGTCGCACTCGAGTAGCTCCTTTGACGTCTCCTGTGGGCGGGCTCCGACGGAGGCGGGCGCCGGCTTGGCCATCATCGACTTCGCGACCGCGGCGCGCCGGGGCGCAGGGGGAGGGGCGCCTCCGAAGGCGGCGCCTCGTGGCTTCGGCGCGGGGCTGGCCACCGACCCCGGAGGTGGGAAGGATCGTGCCAGTCGCGACGACAGGTCCCTCTTCTTGGACATCTCGGCGCCCCCACGCGGAGCGGCTGCCTCTTCCTGGGCCGGAGCGGCACAGGGCGCCGCCGCCATCTCGGCTTCGTACATCTCGGACGGCGGCTCCATCACCGACTCCACCTGGGGAGGCAGCGCCATGGGAGCGGGAGGCGGAGGGGGAGGCAGAGGGGGTTGGGGGACGAAGCCCTCGCGATGCGCGGCCACGGCGCTGTCCAGGCTCTCGAAGAGGCTCTCAGCCCCGGTGGGCGGCTCGCGCCAGGCCCGCGGCGGCTGCTCGAATTGGCGCCGGCCGATGCGCTGGGACTGAAGGACCGGCAGCTCGATGCGCCGCTGCAGATCCGCCGTCGAGAGGGTGAGCTGCACCCCCGTCCAAGGCTCGCCGCTCTGCTGGGCGACCAGGGCGCGCACCGCGATGCTGGCGCTCTTTCCGTCGCGGGCGACGCGAAAGACGTAGGTGGGCCGCCAGGTCGCTCCGGGGACCCGGTACTCGCTCACCAGCCGGACGGGGAAGGGCGCGCCGCCCCCGCGCAGGCGAGCGACGATGCGCTTGCAGAACCGCTGCTCATCGATGCCGCGCTCCGCCCGGGCCTCGGCGGCGCGGCGCTGGAGCCGGGCGTGCTCCT